>JALSTE010000821.1 GCA_026983855.1 Acidimicrobiia bacterium | reverse complement strand
CTCCGGGGACCGGTCATCGCCTCCGTCGCCACCGTGAGCGGCAACGGGTACTGGATGGTGGGCGACGACGGCGGGGTGTTCGCCTTCGGGGACGCCGAGTTCCACGGATCGACGGGAGCCATGACCCTCGACCAGCCGGTGGTCGGGCTGGCCCCCGATCCCGACGGCGACGGTTACTGGCTGGTCGCCGCCGACGGAGGGGCCTTCGCCTTCGACGCCCCCTTCCGGGGATCCCTACCGGGGATTCTGAACGGAACACCCCTGGCCCGACCCATCGTGGGCATGGTGGCCTACGGCAACGGCTACGTGATGCTGGGGGCGGACGGAGGCACGTTCTCCTTCAGCGACAAGCCCTTCCTGGGTTCACTGGGCGCCAATCCCCCCGACTCCGACGTGGTCGCCATCGCCGCCTTCTGAGCGTCCGCCTTCTGATCAGCAACCACACCCCCGGGGTTCGGGGGCCCTCAAGCGGTGTTGACCACCCGGAACGCCTCGGCCATGCGGCCGGTGGCCATCCCCCCCTGGGCAGCGATCTCCGTGGCCCACCGCCTCATCAGGTCCTCGAGGTTCTCCATCCGGTCCACCTGGCTGTGGTGGCAGCGCAGGCCCTGGATCTTCTTGGCGATGGTGTCGGTGATGTCGACGTAGAGGTCGGGCTCCAGACCCATGACCCACATCTCGGGCACCGTGTGGGGATGGTGTCCCTCATCGAGGAGGTCGGTGAACCCGTGGGGATTGCGGGCGTCGGGGTAGACGGCGGCCACGGTGGCCTCGGCCGCCGCCAGGTGATCGGGATGACTGCTGTACATGCGATCCCAGTTCCGTTCCGGTGACTGGCAGATCACCAGATCCGGTCGGACGATCCTGATGACCCGGGCGATGTCCCGCCGCAGTCCGAGGGTGGCCTGCACCTCACCGTCACGGTGGTGGAGGAAGTGCAGATCGGTCACCCCCGCCACCGCGGCGGCCGCCGTCTGTTCACTCTCCCGCAGCCGGGCCACGTCGTGGCGCCAAACATCAGGGGAGGCCTCCCCCGCCCCGCCGCTGGTGACCAGGCAGTACGACACGTGACTCCCAGCCGCGGTGAGGGCGTTGACCGTGCCGGCGGCGCCGAAGTCGACGTCGTCAGGATGGGCCACGACCACCAGCACCCGTTCCGGGGCGTCCCTCGGTCCTCCGGAGGTGAGAATCTGCCCGACCATCACCGGCCGCCGTTCCCGGCCCCACCGGCCCCGATCGGGTTCACCCCGACGGCGGAGGTCACAACGCAGCCGATGATGGCCCTGCCGACGGTCGAGCTCGCAGTGGACACACCAACCCCACTCAGGCCGAGGCGGTGGTGGAGGTCGTGGTGGAGGTGGTCGGATCGCCCGTCACGCCCAGGGCGTCGCGGGCCTGGGCTATGAAGCCCTCCGCCTTGCGCACCGCGTCCTGGTAGCCGGCCAGGTCGCCGTCACGTAGGGCCTGGTCGGCGTCGTCGAAGGCCTGCGAGGCCGCCGCCAGCAACTCCTCCACCGTCATCTGGGTGGTGTCGGGGGGCTCGGGAGTGGTGCCCGGTTCTCCCCCGCCGTCGGTCGTCCCCCCCTCCACGGGATCGATGGGGGTGACGTCCTGGCCCAGCAGACCGTCGAGGTTCAGGCCCGGGATGAGTTCCTCGAGGGCCTCCTGCAGCGTGTCCCTCATCACCACCCGGTCACCGACCCCGACGATCACCTTCTTCAACTCGGGGAATCCGGTGGTCCCCTCGGCCTCCACGAACAGGGGCCTCACGTAGACCAGGGACTGCTCCACTGGGATCAGCAGCAGATTGCCGGCCCGCACCCGCGACCCGTCACCCTCCAGGAGGCTGATCTGACGGGAGATCTCCGGCTCGGTGTTCAGGTTGGAGTTGAACTGCGAGGGCCCGTCCACCTGGATGCCCGGGGGCAGTTCGAACACCTCGATCTCCCCGTAGCGGGCCGGATCGCTGTGGGCGACCATGAACCCGGTCAGGTTCTTGCGTTGGTCGTTCTCCGAGAACGGCACGAAGGGCCTGAACATCAGGAATGACTCCTCCGATGACCCCGGCAGACTCATCAGCAGGTACTGGGGGGAGATGCGGGCCTCGGACTCACTGACCACGTTGCCCTGCTCGTCGGTCTGGGTCACGGTGGCCACCTGGCCCACGCTGTTGCCCGGATCCTGGGCCACTGACCAACGTCCGGTGGCGTCGTAGAACTCACCGGGGTCACCTATGCGGTACTTGCCCCACATGTTGGTCTGCACCCGGAACAGATCCTCGGGGTAGCGGAAGTGACTGGCCAGTTCCGGTGAGGGGGCCTCTGACGTGAACAGGGCCGGGAACATCTTCTGGTAGGCGCGGATCATCGGGTCATCGGGATCGATCACGTAGAACGTGACCGTGCCGTCGTAGGCGTCGATGACCACCTTCACCGAGTTCCGCACGTAATTGAAGTTGTGGTCCAGGCCGCTCCCCGGTGTCAGCTCCCGGGTGTCGGCCCGCTGGGCGTAGGGGTAGCGGCTGGTGGTGGTGAAACCGTCCATGATCCACTTGACCTGGCCATTGACCAGAACCGGGTAGGGGTCGGCGTCGTAGGACAGGAACGGGGCCAGTTCACGAACCCGGGAACGGATGTCCCGTATGTAGATGATCCGACTGGAGCCCTCCAGCTGGCTGGAGATCACGAGGTTGGGGTCGGCGAACCGCAGGCTGTAGGCGAGCCTCCGCAGCAGACTGCCGATACGCACCCCGCCGGCCCCCTGGTATCGGGTGGTGACCGTGGTGTCGTCCTGGCTCTGGAAGTCGACCTCGTCCCGCTTGGCCCCCACGATGGAGTACCCCCGCAGGTTCTCCCCGAAGTAGATCCCCGGTCGTTCCACGGCCAGTTCGGGGGCGTCGGGCGCCTGCCGGGTGGGGATGTCCCCCACGATGAACTCGGGACGCCCGTTGGGATCCACCCCGTTGGCCGGGGCCACCGCCAGCCCGTAGCCGTGGGTGAAGGCCACGTGCTCGGACTCCCAGGACTTGGTGGAGAGACCGTTCAGGTTCAGTTCCCGGGCTGACAGGACCACCTGGGTCAGACGGCCGGCGACGGTGTAGCGGTCGACGTCGACGTCACGAAAATCGTAGAAACCGCGGATGCCCTGGACCTGCTCGAAGGTGTCCTTGATGATCGCCGGGTCCAGCAGTCTCACGTTGCGGATGGTGTCGACGTTGTCGAGCACCTCGGTGGGTGACAGATCGGGCTCGTAGGCGAAGGAGTTGGGGACCACGGAGTCCAGCGACACCGCCGCCCGGGTGGCCTCGATGTTTCGGGCGATGTAGGGGGCCTCCCGGGTGGATTCGGACGGGACGACCCGGAACCTCTGTACGAAGGCGGGGTAGATCGTTCCGGCGATCACCGCCACCAGGGCCCACAGAGACACCGCTATGACCGGCCAGGTGAACCCCCGACGCCAGATGTTGTAGACCAGCAGGAAGAACGAGAACACGCTGATGATCATCAGCAGGCGGATCGCCGGGAGCTGGGCGTTGATGTCGGTGTAGGAGGCCCCGTCCACGAAACCCCGGGTGGAGAGGTTCAGCTCGAACTGATCCAGGTAGTACCCGACCGCCTTGATCAGGGCCAGCAGACCCAGCAACAGCGAGAGGTGCCCCTTGACCGCCGGGGACACCTTCTGTCCCGGGGGTTGCTGAACGCGGATTCCGCCGTTGAGGTAGTGGGCGACGGTCGTCACGATGAAGACGATCAGGACCGCGGCGAAGGCCCAACCGACCAGGTAGCTCAGGAACGGCAGCTTGAACACGTAGAAGCCCACGTCACGCCCGAACTGGGGATCCTTGATCCCGAAGTCCCCACCGTTGACGAAGAGCAGCCACTCCTCCCACTGGGCCGACACCCCGGCCCCGGCGATGAGGGCGAACAGGGCGGACACACCGATCCGCATCAGGGAGGTGCGGCCGCCGATCAGGGCGTGATAGCGCTCGACCATCTCCTCCTCGGGACCCCGGGGCCGGAAGGTGGGGCCGATGCGGTCCGCGACCCACAGGTTGAGCCACATGAGGATGAAGAAGACCACCGTGAAGATCGTTCCCAGGGCGAACTTCGCCCACAGCACGTCCCGCCAGACCGAGGCGAAGCCCAGACTGTCGAACCACAGGTAGTCGGTGTAGAAGCCGGCGATACCCCGCAACGAGGTGATCAGGATGAACACGGCCACCACCGCGACTCCGATGACTATTCGACGGCGGTTCAGGTTGGGTGGGGCCGGGGCCGGCATTTCCTGCTCAGGGCGCATATGACCGGGAGGTTACCGGTCCCGTCGACCCCCGGTGCAGCACGGTTCCTCAGGAGCGTCACCCCTCAGCTGCCGGCGGACACCACCAGGCAACGGCAACCCGGGGCCAGGGGGGAGCGGACGTGTCCACTGGGGAAGGGGGAGCCCAGACGCACACCGGTGGCGAGGGCGTTGTCGGCACAGTCGGGATGCACGCAACCCCCCTCCGGGGTGACCCAGGTGACATCCGATCCGGGGGGTAGTTGATCGACCACCCCGGCCGCGTAGGCCGCCAGAACGATGTCCCGGGCCAGCGGCGCCAGGCTCTCCCGACGCCACTCCCGGTAGAGGCCCCGGGCCCCGGACTCGGCCGTGGCGACATCACCGAGGAAGGTCTCCAGTCGGGACCTCAGAGAACCGTTCATGTCGGCGGCGACGGTCGCGACCAGGTCGTCGAGCACCCCTCGGGTCTGCGGCCCCAGGTCATCCTCGGAGCCATCGAAGCGACCCGCACCCTCCAGGACGGCCTCGACCAGTAGAGATCTCAATCCCGACGCGATGGCCGTGACGGACTCCGCGGGCAGTACCTCATCGATGTCGGGGGGCTCGGGGTTGCGGCGTATGGCGTCCAGGACCTCGTTGAGCTGGTCGGCGAGACCGCGCTTGAGGAACCGGGAGATCTTCTTCTCCACCGACGAACGCACCTGGTCCTGGCGCCGGAAGAGAGCCTCCACGTCCTCGAGCCCGCCCCGACCGGTGTCGGGAACCGGATTCGCGGCGGCGTCGGCGGCCGGGTTCGCAGCGGTCTCCACGGCCGGGTCGGGGACCGCGGCGGCCTCGGCGGCCGTCGATCGGTCCATGACCTCGCGAGCCCGGGAAACGGAGGTTTCGCGGGCCTCCCGGATCCGGGCGAAGAGCTCGTCGATCTCGGCGTGGGGTCCACCCAAGGGGCCCGGGGCGGTGTCATCACGGGTGAAGTTCGTGGATCCACCGAACACCTCGTCGAGCTCGACCGCCGACAGCGCACTCTCCACCGCGACCAGGGCCGGATCGGTCAGCGGCTCGCCTCCCCCGGGTTCGGCGGGCGTCTCTCCCGCGGCCACGGCCCGGTCCAGGGCGGCCTGCAACTCCTCCAGGACGGGGCTGTCCGAACCCTCCCCGTCGGACCCGGAGGCGACGATCCCCGCCAGGGTGCTGTCGGGACGTGGTTCCCGCCGGTAGATGATCCGACTGCGCTGGCGGCCCGGGGGGTCAGCCGGGCGGTCCGCCGGGGTGTCCCCCACCTCGTGGTCCTGGTCGAACAGCGGCGACCCCTCCGCGTCGGCGGCCTCGGGGGCGGAGCTCTCGGGGACGGTGGTGTCGATCCCCCCGGAATCCCCGGAATCCCCGACCGGTACGGATTCGTCGGAGACCTCGACGGCGGGGGTCTCCTCCTCCGCCCCGTCGGGCTCCATCTCATCGACCTCGACGGGCTCGTCGCCCGGGGCCCGGCTGACGGTCTCCTCCGCCTCCGCTGCCGCCTGGGCTACCGCTTCCACCTCAGATACCTGGGCCTCCGCTGCCGCCTGGGACTCTGGTGCCGCCTGGGCCGCCTCAGATTCCTGGGACTCTGGTGCCTCCTGGGTCACCTGGGGCTCCCCTGCCACCTGGGGCCCTGATGCCTCCGGTGCCTCCGCTGTCGGCCCGGCGGC
>JALSTE010000820.1 GCA_026983855.1 Acidimicrobiia bacterium | reverse complement strand
CCGCTCGGTGAGCGCGTCGCAGCACCTCTCCGAGGTCAGGCACCACTCCCCGGAGGGGTCGGCCTGGCGGATCTGTCTGGTGGGTAGCCCGTGGTAGCTGAACAGCACGTGGTCGGGGTCGAACTCCTCCAGGCGGGGCCGGGCCAGATCCACCGTGGCCCCTATGAACCCGGGGTGGTCGGGGAAATCGGGCACCACCACCAGGTCGGATCCCCGCCCCAGCTCCTCCGCCGCCCGGCGGGCCCTCCCGGCCAGCCCCCCGGAGGTGGCCCGGGAGAACTGGGGGAACAGGGGCACAACGACCAGCCGTGCCACCCCCCGTTCCACCAGGCTCCGCACCCCCTCGACGATGGAGGGATGGCCGGTGCTGGTGGCGGCGGTCACCACGAAGTCCGGGCCGAGCTCCTCCCGCAGTCCGGTCACCAGGGCGTCGGTGGCCAGGGTCAGCGGGGATCCGTCCTCGGTCCAGATGGAGGCGTAGGCCCGGGCCGTGCGGCGGGGGCGGAAGGGGAGTATCACCGTGTTGAGCAGCAGCCAGCGGGCCGGGGCCGCCATGTCGAGGACCTCGGGGTCGGAGAGGAACTCCCGCAGGTAGCGACGGACGTCGGGGACCGAGGGTGAGTCGGGGGTTCCGATCTGAGCCAGGAGGACACCCACGGGGTGTTCGTCGGGGGGCGGCATCGGCACGACGATATCGGTACCGGTGGGGGACCGGCCGCCCCGGTCCATCGGGTCGGTCAGTCGGGATCGCAGCCGGGTCGGTCCCCCAGGGCCCGGCGGAGCGAGGCCATACGCACGGGTCGGATCCGGGGCTGGCGTTTCAATTCAGACCCGATGGGCCCGCTTGCTCCTGAGTACCCGGGGAACGCCGTACCAGAGTCCGAGGATGATGACGGACATGGCAAGGACGTCAGTCGAGGTGAAGTTCCCCCCGAGGAGACCCAGTGTCAGTGGTGCGATAAGGAACAGCGTGAGCAGCGCTACTCCGATGAACTTCTGCCATTTCCATAGTATCTCGGGGTAACCACCTTCGTCTTCCCCCTGAGGGGAGCCCGTAGGTTCAGATGCTTTGCTCATGAACGACCTTCTTGCTCAGCTCATCCTCAGGCACGAAAGTTGGGATCAGAACCAGAAGAAATCAACTCAAGACGTCTTCCACCACCAAGTGCCGTCGGAGTGAGAGTATAGCCAGTTATGTGGATAGGTGTTTCCGATACAACCCCAGCTAAGCAGGCATGTCTGCATATGCCCCTGCTTTTCATGACGATAGCCATTGGTATATGAGCCAAAAATCCACTGATAATACCACTGTTGATCGACGACAATTCCACGCCACACTTGCGTACCTGTGACATTAGAGAGATAGTAGCCGGTGTGAACGTTCCAAATTCGCTTGGATGATCTGTTCCAGCACCAAGAAGTGTAGGTGCTGAATTGTTGTGTTCGAGGGGACTCCTCAGCAGCCAAGGGACCTGTCTGTCCAAGCATCACCAAGAGTGCAATTAGACCATAACCAAGTTTTAGCTTCATAGGTGGGACCTCATTCCTCCCGTATCCACCGAGGTCCCCGTATCCACCGAGGTCCCCGTATCCACCGAGGTCCCCGTATCCCCAAACGATAGCGAACGTCTGGAAACTCTGTCAACGTGCCGACGAAACTGCTTCCAGAATTGCCCCCAGCGCTCCAGATAGGGGTGGGGGAATTGAATACCCCTTGGGCAATCGGTACCGGTGGGGGACCGGCCGCCCCGGTCCATCGGGTCGGTCAGTCGGGATCGCAGCCGGGTCGGTCGCCCGGGTCAGTCCCCCAGGGCCCGGCGGAGCGAGGCCATACGCTCGGGTCGGATCCGGAACCAGGCCCACTTGCCCCGCTGTTCCCGCTCTATGATCCCGGCCCGGGTGAGCTGGGTGAGGTGGTGGCTGACGGTGGGCTGGCTGCGGTCCAGCACCTCGGGTAGGTCGCAGGCGCACACCTCCCCGTCGGGTGAGGTGGCGATGATCGACACCAGGCGCAGCCTCACCGGGTCGGCCAGGGCCTTGAGCAACCCGGCCAGCTCCGTGGCCTGCGCGGGATCGAGGGTCGAGCCCAGCACGGGGGGACAGCACAGTTCCTCCGCCGGATCGGCGGCGGGAACGGCGGTGGTGGCCGGTGGCGCCGGGGTGTCGCTCACTTCCCCATTGTGACCCAACCGGCGGCCTCGGGGGGACCCGCCGCCATTTCGGTCCCCGCCACCGGTGGGGGCCGGCGCCCCCTCGGGGCGATCGCTGTGGCCGGGCGTGTGGTCTGCCGAGGAGCCTGGGCGCCGTCGCCCCGCGGGGCTATCCCCCGGTGGCCGCCTCGGGCTCCGGCAGGGTCGGGGGGCACCGGCCCGGTTCGGAGGTGGTCACGCCCAGGGATGGATCATCTGGCGCATCCCCTCCCTCCGCACCATGTGATCCAGGGCGGTGTTGACGTCGGCCAGACCCCAGCGGTGGGTGATCAGGCGGTCCAGCGGGAGGCGTCCCCGGCGGTACCACTCCACGAAGCGGGGGATGTCTCGGCGGGGATCGCAGCTTCCCATGTAGCTGCCCCGGATGGTCTTGGCGCTGGTGACCAGGGCGGCCACGTCGAGGGTGAAGGGTGTGTCGGGGTTGACGAGACCCAGGGTCGCCACCCGGCCTCCCCGCCGGACCGAATCGAACGCGGTCTCGAAGGCGGCCAGGGTCCCCGCCGACTCCAGGGCCACGTCGGTTCCCCCCGAGGTCAGCTCCCGGACCTTCGCCGCGGCGGAGACCGCCTCCTCCTCGGCCAGGACCGTGTCGGTGGCCCCCAGGGTGAGGGCGAACTCCAGACGGCGGGGATCGAGATCCACGGCGACGACCCTTTCGGCCCCGGCCGCCACCGCCCCGAGGATGGCGCTGGATCCCACTCCGCCCACCCCGACCACGGTGACGCTCTCCCCGGCCTCCACGGCGGCGGTGTTCAGCACCGATCCGGCCCCGCACATCACCCCGCACCCCAGCAGGGCCCCGACCTCGAACGGCAGATCGGGGTCGATGACCACCAGGGAGTGTTCGGACACGACCGCGTACCGGGCGAAGGCCGACACGCCCATGTGGTGGTGGATGGTCCCCTCTCCGTCGCTGAGCCGGACGCCGCCCCCCAGCAGCTCCCCCCGGCGGTTGGCGGCCAGGCCCGGGCCGCACAGGTGCACCTCGCCCCGGGAGCAACTCGGGCAGGTTCCGCACCGGGCCTGGTAGATCAGCACCACGTGGTCACCGGACCTCACGCCGGTCACCCCGGGCCCGACCTCCTCGACCACCCCGGACGCCTCGTGCCCGGGCACGATGGGCATCGGCCAGGCTCTCACCCCGTTCACCACGGAGAGGTCGGAGCGGCACAGGCCCGCCGCCTCCACCCTCACCAGAACCTCGCCCTCGGCGGGGTCCGCGGCGGTCACCGACTCGATCCTCAGGGGTCGGCTGCGGGAGTAGGGCCGGGACGTGGTGGCCCGACGCAGCACCGCGGCCGGGAAGGTAAGGGTCATCGGGGACGGCCTCCTCGTCTAGGGTCGCAGTTTGTCGGGAGGATGGGACCGCACTCAATTCGTTGGATCGGAACCGGTCCCGGTGGAACCCTGGGCTCATGGTCAACCGCACCTGGCCCCTGTTCGATCTACACATCGCCACCCCCCGTCTGGAGTTGTCCCCCGTAGCTGATTCCGACATCGACGAGTTGGTGGAGGTGGCCGCGGCGGGGATCCACGACCCGGAGCTGAACCCCTTCCTGGGTTCGTGGACCTACCTTGATAGTCCCGACTTCGAACGGGGGATCGCCCGGTGGACCTGGCGTTGCCGGGCCGACTGGACCCCCGGGCGGTGGAATCTGATCCTGGCCGTGCGGCGCCGGGGTCGCATCATCGGGATTCAGGGCGTCGGGGCCCGGAACTTCGCCGAGCTGGGTGAGGTGTCCACGGGATCCTGGCTGGGCCGGGAGTTCCAGGGCCGGGGCTTCGGCCGGGAGATGAGGGCGGCGGTGCTGGCCCTGGCCTTCGGGGGACTGGGAGCGGTCACCGCGGCCTCCGGGGCCCGGGAGGAGAACGCGGCCTCCATCGGCGTTTCCCGGTCGCTGGGCTACCGCCCCAACGGGACCCAAAGGGCGCTGATGGGCGACCAGCCGGCCACCGAGGTTCGCCTGTTGCTGGATCGGGATACCTGGGAGGAGCGCCACAACCGCCCGCCCTACCCCGACCGGGTCGAGGTGCAGGCCCTGGAACCCTGCCTGGATCTCTTCGGGGTCGGAGATCCCAGGGTGAGGTGAGTGTCCCGGAGCGTCGGGTCCGGCCGACCGGACTGGTTCAGTCCTCGGGGATCCAGTGCTCGAGGGGCACACCCAGGCCCGAGGCCAGGCGGTTCACGTAGGCGTAGTAGGCGGTGGTCTCGGCGATGTCGAGGATGTCCCGGTCGGTGAAACCGGCGTCCCGGAGGGCCTCGACGTCGTCCCTGGTCACCCGGGCGGGGGTGTGGGTCAGCTTCACGGCGTGGGTGAGCATGGCCACCCGCCGCTCGCTGAGCCCGGCCGTCCGCCGCCCGTGGTCAACAACTCTCTCCGCTCGATCCCAACATGGATCTCTCCGCAGCCAGGCACGGTCAACGGCTGGGCTGGCGCGACGGAATCTCCACCAGTCAGGGGCAGCGTGTAAAGAGTTGGCCCATACCCGCGATCACCCTCCGACCAGTCGAACCCAAGGTATCAACTGCTGCCGTCACCCCTCGAACTTGCTCCCTACCTCCGTCAACTACATCAATCCAATTGACACGATTCGTCTGGGGAACTAAGGTGAGGCAAGGGAGTGGATCTCCATTCTCTGCGATTTACGTCTCAGTTATCGGTGGCGATCGTACGTGGACGACCGCTTGGAATGGGACCACCGAGCCCACCCAACCTGGATTCCGCCTCCGGAATTGATGCTCAACGCTTCGGGTGTGGCCCTGCCAGGGAAGCCGGGACCCGAGGCCATCTTGGTGACCCCCGACTCCGGTATGTGAAGGCGGTGGAGGGAGGAAGTTTCGCATGAGAATCCGATTGCTAAGCGTAGGCGTCCTTGCGGCATTATTCGTAGTTAGTAGTGCAGTAGGAGTAGGCGCTGGCCATGGCGAATGGCATCACAACCATCACGTTTACGATCCCTCCTCATCAACGTATCGTGCCTACGCTCATACCAAGTCATCGCAGAACTCCGACCTGTTGGTAGCTCACATCTATGCTTTTAAGAATGGAGTAACGAAGGTGAGCAGGTTCGCTATCTGTGGACCCGTGGATGAAGGCTGCCGATCTGTGACATCACCTTCGGGTGGTTGGACCCAAGGTGGGACACATCTGGTTACCTCGTACCACTGCGGGTATGACAATGTTGGTAACCATCATATTATTCCCGCGATTGGGAGTTCCGCGAATTGGTGTGCGTGGAACGGTGAAGAATCTCATTGGCACAGTACGACATGGTCCGATTAGCTTCAGTTCGGTTCGAAGCAGCGTCAAGAAAGAATTTGGGTGATTCATGATGAAAATGGGGGGACGAAAGTCCATAACTACCGTAACGGCGATTATCGTTATGTTGGCCTTGGCTGGCGCGGTCGGGGCGGTCACGCAAGATGGGATTCTTGGCCGAGGTGATGCCGATCCGCAAATGATTGCGCCCGCTGGTCCGATTCCTGAATCCAGCGGTGTGTGTGATCCAATCCTTTCGAGGCTGCGTATGCCTGGGCCTCTCGAAGATAACCCCTTGAAGGCGGTGGGCATTTCCAGCGACCGACTGCCGAAGTATGTGCTCGACAGGGGCATCGCTAACCTTACATGTATCGGCGATGAACTTGCAGGCCGGGTTGAGGCAGTATTCTTGACGATTGGGAGCTACGACTCCGGCGACGCGGTTCTGCTCCTCGCCGACGGCACACCGTCCTCGTTCGTCGCGAGTTACTTCGACATTGCGTTGGAAAAGGCACCGA
>JALSTE010000819.1 GCA_026983855.1 Acidimicrobiia bacterium | reverse complement strand
TGAGGGAGTGGCGGATCGAGTCCGGTGCCGGGGTGGGAACCTCCCGGGTTCGGTTTCCACGGGTGGGGGTCGGGGGCGCCGGTGTCAGCCGGGTGAGGGAGCCAGGTCGGCGTAGGAGGTGAGGAAGTCGGGCGCCTCCACCCCACCGGCCACGGCGACGGCCACGAACTGACCCTCCCAGTACAGGGTGATACTGGTGTCGGGATACTCCCAACCGCGGGTGGCGGCCCCACCGGGGAGCACGATGTCGAAGACCTCGGTGTCGGTGGGCACGATCACCGCCGCCGGCCCCGGGCTCGTCCCGGGCTCGGTGGCCACCACGGCCATGAGCGCGATCGGGTCCTCCCCTTCGCCGGCGCCCTCCCGGTAGACCCAGGCCAGGGCGGCGGCGGGATCCCCCGGCCCCGAGAGGATCCGGGCCGTGGCCTCGGTGAGTGCTATCCCGGCCTCACCGGCGGCCCGGATGAGGCGGGCCGCCTTGTCCTCCGGGGCGGCACCGTCGGACGGGGCACCGGCGAGATCGCTCGGCTGGATCCGGAATCCCGGTGGTGCCACGGCCAGGAACGGCCATAGGCGGGGATCGAGGGCGGCCACGGCGGGGTCCTCGGCGCCCGCCCCGCAGCCGTCGAGGACCCTGACCATGTCGGTGAGCCCACCGGATCGTCCCGGCCCACCGAGTACCTCGGTGAGGAAGGCGCGCGGCCGCTCCCCGACCAGCGCCTCGGTGACGCACTGCTCCAGTGCCGGGGAGGTGTCCCCCACCCGGTTGTCGAGGATGGCCCGTCTCACGAAGTCCGGGACGTCGACGCACCCCTCCCAGACGTCGACCAGCCCCTCGAGACCGCTGTCGGACAGGCCGACGTAGGGGTCCACGGGAGTGGGATCATCAGCGGTGATCCCCAGGGCCTCCAGCTCGGGGGCGCCGATGAGGTCGACGGTTCCACGGGCCACGCATTCGGCCTCCTGATCGGTCAGGGGGACCCCGCCCCCGGTCAACGAGTCGGTCATGGCCCCGACCAGGGCCTCAGCATCGGCCCGACCCGACCCTCCCGTGCTGCAGGCGGAACCCGCCAGGGCCAGGACAACCACCAAGATGAGGATCCGCCGGCCCGTGATCAAACCCCGGGCTCGCCGGCGGCGGTCTCCATCGCCGACGCCGCCCCCTCGCTCAGCAGGAGGGCGTCGGAGGCGATGGTGATCAGCCGGTAGCCGCCGAGGCGGTGGCGGGCGGCGAGTTCCGCCGAGGCGTGGATCCCGGCGATGACCCCGTGATGGGCGCAGCGGTCGGCGATACGGTCGATGGCCGACTCGAACTCCCCCTCCTGGAAGAGCGCCGGTGGGAGTCCGAGGCTGATGCTCAGATCCGCCGGCCCGACGTACACCGCGTCGACGCCCGGGGTCTCGAGTATCTCATCCAGATGGTCCAGGGCCCTACGGGTCTCGATCATGGGGATGACGATCGTCTTCATGTTGGCCCGGGCCGGATCACGGGGTCCGCGGGCCGGCCCGAAACTGCGCATCCCGGCCGGGGCGTAGAGGGCGGCCCTCACGGCGGCGTCCGCCTCATCGGCTGTCTCCACCATGGGAATGATGATCCCCGCCGCCCCGTTATCCAGGGCGAAGCCGATATGGGAGGGTTCGTTCCACGGAACCCTCACCAGGGTCGGTACTCCGATCCGGGTCGCCACGGCCATCATCGGAACCAGATCGGAACGGTCGATCAGGCCGTGCTGCATGTCGATGGTCAGATAGTCGAAACCCCCACGGGCCATCATCTCCACCGGACGGACGCCGGGCATCTGCACCCAGCCGCCGTGGGCGCAGAGGCCGGCGGCCCAGTGTTCTCTGAGGTCTTGGGGCATGGGACGCATCTCCATCGGGTGGTGTCGGCCCCGGTGTCACGGGAACGCCGGGGTGGGCCTGACCCGGGGCGTCGGTCGGCCCCGGAGGTGAGACCAGCATCGCGCGCTCCCCGGTGGAACTGGTACCGAGGGGGCCTCGGGTGTCATAGCCTGTCCCGCCATGGCGCGACGCGGTGTGTACCCGGGTTCCTTCAATCCCCCGACGGTGGCCCACATCGAGGTGGCCCGGGCCGCGGTTACCTCCCGGGGGCTCGACCGGGTGGACCTGACGGTGTCCCGGGTCGCCCTGGTGAAGGGTCCCGTGGCCATTCCCACCCTGGCCGAGCGGGTGGCGGTCCTCGAGGAGATCGCGGCCGGGCTCGAGTGGCTGGAGGTGGTGGTCACCGACGCCCAGCTACTGGTGGAGATGGCCGAGGGCTATGACATTCTCGTCATGGGGGCCGACAAGTGGCATCAGATCCAGGACCCGGTCTTCTATGGGGGCAGTGTCTCCGAGCGGGATCGGGCCATGGCCCGGCTCCCGGAGCTGGCGGTGGCTCCCAGGGCCGGATTCGGGATCCCCGAGGGAATCGGGCTGGACCTCGACGTCGAGCTGGGGGTGGTCTCCTCCACCGCCGTTCGGGACGGCCGTCACGATTGGATGCACCCGGTGGCGGCGGAGTTCGACCGCCGCACCGGGGCCTGGACCGATCCGGCCCGCTACGCCAAGCTCGCCGCCGGTCGGGTGCTCTGAACCGCCGTGGACGATCTCCGGGCCGTCCTGGACGAGCTCGATTCGGTCTTCGGGGAACTGGTGGAGATCGCCCGGCGACTCGAGGAGCCCGCTCTGGGGGACCGCGAGCGGACTCTCCTGGAACGAAGGCGGGGGGAGCTGCACCGGCGCTCAGCCCAGCTCTCGGTGGGTCACCCGGCGCTGAGGGCTCGTCGGCGGGCCCAGATCGAGTACCGCCTGGAGGCTCTGGAGAAGGTGCTGGGTGACCACATCGTGAACCGTCGCATCAGGACGTTCGGCCATCGGTGGGCCGGTCGACGGAGTGCCACGAACTTCTTCCGTCACGTGGAGGCCCTCAACGAGCGGATAGACGCCGGCACCGGGTTCGACGAGATGAAGGCGGAATACGACCGTCTGCTGGAGGAACTGCGGGCCCTCGACGCCCGGGGGTGACGCCGGATTGCCCAGTCCGGGCCGGGTGGCGGGGAGTGGGGACGAAGAATGTGGGCCGGGTCAGTCCCGCCAGGGTCGGATGAGACCCTCCTGGGCCACTGAGGCGGCGAGGATGCCCTCGGCGGAGTGAATCAGACCCCGGGCCAGCCCCCGCGCCGCCGAGGTCGAGACCGGGCGGAGATCGAAGAAGTGCCAGGAGTTGAGGTCCGTGGTCCGGTGGTACCAGATGAGGTGATCGAGGCTGGCGGCCATGAGTCGGTCGAGCCGCGGGTCGCCCATGTGGGGGCGGCGCAGGGCTCCGATGGGTCCGTGATCGGAGGCGTAGGTCAGGGCGGCGGCGAGGAACTCCCGGTCTTCGGGAAGATCCTCGCGGAAACGGAACCAGATCCAGCGGGCCGGCCCCACCTCGGCGGGAATCATCGATGGGGGAACCTGTCGGCTGTCCAGCAGGTGGGACAGCGAGGAGAACTCATCGGGTTCCAGGTCGTCGGGATCGGTACCGTGTTCGACCATCTCCACCTGGTGAACCAGTCCCGGTTCGGGGCGCTGGAATGACGCCTCCAGGTTGAAGATCGCCTCACCGTGCTGAATCGCCACGACCCTCCGGGTGGAGAACGTCCGTCCATCGCGAATGCGGTCCACCCGGTAGAGGATCGGAACCCGGAAGTCGCCGGCCCTCAGGAAGTAGGCGTGACTGGAGTGGAGCACGTGACCCTCGCCGGTGATGGTGTCCTGGGCGGCCCTGACCGCCTGGGCCGCGACCTGTCCCCCGAACACCCTGAGCCGCTCCTGGTCGGGGCTACGGCCACGGAAGATGTCCTCCTCCAGTTTCTCGATGTCCAGCAGCTCCGCCAGGGTCGGATCGTGCAGTGTCGGTGGGAGCTGTTCCATGGCGTTCCGAGGCTAGCGGCGGGGCACAATGGCGGGATGGATGAGATTCTGGACGTGGACCTGATGACCTTCGAGAACGGTTCGGAGGAAGCCCGGCGGGCGGTGATCGATGGGGTCACCCGCAGCCTGGCCACGGGTTTCGTCTACGCCCGCCATGACCTCAGTGAGGAGATGCTGGACGAGACCTACGATCTGCTGGCCCGCTTCTTCGCCCTGCCCCAGGAGGCCAAGGACCGCTACATCGCCGAGGGGACCATGGGCCAGACCGGCTACACGGGGCTACTGGTCGAGACCGCCGCCATATCCGATCACCCGGACTGGAAGGAGATGCTGAACTGGGGTGAGGCCCTGCCGCCGGGGCACCCGCTCCGCCGCCGGTTCCCCCACCGCTACCACGAGCCGGTCCTGCCCGAGCCCGATCTGCCCGGGGCCCGCGAGGCCCTGCTGAGATTCCATCGCGACATCGCCGATCTCCAGCAGCGGTTCCTGAGGATCATCGCCCTGGGTCTGGGCGCCGCCGAGGGTGTGTTCGACACGATGGTCAAGGACGGCTCCCACCTGACCCGGGCCATTCACTACCCCCCCATGGAGCTGGCGCCGGGCACGGAACATGTCTGGGCCGAGGCTCACGGGGACATAAACCTGATCACGGCCCTGCCCCGGGCCACCGCCCGGGGTCTGCAGGTCCTGGTGGAGGGCGAGTGGGTGGACGCCGAGCCACCCGAGGGACACGTCATCATCAACACCGGGATAATGCTCGAGCATCTCTCCAACGGGGCCATTCCGGTGGGCTGGCACCGGGTAGTGGCCGAACCCGGACAGACCGGTGACCGGGTCTCGGTGGTGCAGTTCTGCCACCCGACCCCCTGGACGGTCCTGGCCCCCCTGGCGGCCACCATCACCCCCGAGCGCCCCCAGGCCTTCGGCGCCGTTCCCGCATCGGACCGCCTCGACGAGGTGCTGTACGAGATCAATCTGGTGGAGGACGGACGCCGGATCGGCGACTGACCGGGCCCGGCCGTTCCTGGGTGCACTCCCCATTCCCCGGCCGGGGAGCGGGGCGGCACGTCTCCAGTGCTCCCGGGACGTCAGAACTGCAGGAGGGCGTTCTCGACGACCTCGGAGAGGGCGGGGTGGATGTACATCATCCCGGTGGCCATCTCGTCGACGGTCCGGCCGTAGACCATCCCCTGGATCAGCTGCTGGATGAGACTCGGGGCGTGGGCCCCCATGATGTGCGCACCGAGCAATCTGCGGGTCCCGGGGTCGGCCACCACCTTCACGAACCCCTCGGTGTCCTCCATGGCCCACCCGTAGGCGGTTCCGGAGTACTCCTGGGTGGCGGTCACGTGGGGAATGCGGGCGTGAGCGGCGGCCCTCTCGGTGTAGCCGACGCTGGCGATCTGGGGATGGGCGAACACGGCGTGGGGGGTGGCCGAGCAGTCCACGTGCCTCATGGCCTCGGGGTGCAGCAGATTGTGGCGCAGGACCCTGACCTCGTAGTTGGCCAGGTGCTTGAGCTGAAAGTCGTTGGAGAGGTCACCGAACGCCCAGATCCCCTCCACGTTGGTCCTCTGGCAGTCGTCCACGATCACCCTCCCGCGGTCATGGCGCACTCCGGTGGCCTCGAGGTTGAGGAGGTCCCCGTTCGGCGTCCGGCCGGTGGCGACCAACATCACATCGCCGCTCACCACCTCGTCGCGACCCTCGTGGCTGATCAACAGGTGGACCCCGCTGTCGTCCTGCCAGGCGTTGCGCATCTCGCAGCCCATTCGTAGGTCGAAGCGTCGGGAGACCACGGAGGTGAAGCGGTGCGAGATGTCGTCGTCCTCGGCCCTGAGGAGTCGGGGACCACGGTTCACCATCGTCACCTGGGATCCCAGGGCGTCGAAGACGTGCCCGAGTTCGTTGGCGATGTAGCCGCCCCCCAGGATGAGAAGTCGCGGCGGGAGCTCGGGCAACCTCATGATGGTGTCGGAGGTGTGGTAGTCGACCCGGTCGATACCGGGAATCGGGGGTATGAAGGGCCGGGCCCCGGCACCCAGCACGATGTGCCGGCCGGTGACCCTCT
>JALSTE010000818.1 GCA_026983855.1 Acidimicrobiia bacterium | reverse complement strand
TCCAAGCAGAACTCCGGGCCGCGCTGCTGGACGAAGGACAGCCCAACTCCGTGGTCCGCCTGGCCGAGCACCTCTTCGCGGTGCCCATCGTCACCGCCGCACGGGTCGAGAAGCTCCTGGGCGTGACTCGCCCCACGGCCCACAAGGCCATCGACACGCTCGTCGAACGAGGAGAGCTGGTCGAGGTGACCGGCCGCCGACGAGGGCGCATCTACGAAGCGCCCCGCATCTTCGAGGCTGTCTACGGTGCGGTGGAGGTGACCGAGCCGGAGACCCAGCAGTTGCCGCTCGACATCGACCCCGGTATCTGACACCCCGAGCCACGGCTTCGTGTGTTGGGTTCGGTGTTGCCCGCGGGGAGCCAAGTTGGGAGCCATTCTCCATCGGAGCGATGACGTGGCCGGCAGCGAGTGGTCTTCGCTGAGCGGGTTTCCGATGAGGCTCGGCCTATCGACCTTCTGACCTTCTCGGTGCTCAGGCGGAGGCTGCTCGCCCTGATGAGGTACGAGGATGACGATCCGACGCGCCGGATCCCATCGCCTTCGACTTGCTGTGCGTGGTAGAGACACCACCGACCTTGACCGTTCATCCAGAACCCGTTGGAGGTGCCGAAGTAGCGAGAGCGCCTGAGCGCAGTGCTCGGGCCGATCTCCCGCCGGGACGTCGCAGCCTCCGTTGGTGGGGGTGTTCGGTTAGTCTCGAGTATCGGTGGAGGACGCGCCACACTCCTGTAGGAGGCTCAGAATCGAGGTACCAGCGGTCCAGTTCGCCCCGGCGAGGGGGGCGCGGTTGGCCTACCAGGTGTGGGGCGACGGTCCGGCCACCATCGTCGCCATCCCGCCCTTCGCCCAGAACATCGAGGCGGCGTGGAGTTGGCCGGATCTCCACGCCATGTTCGAGCGGTTCGGTACCTTCAGTCGCTATCTCCATTTCGACAAGCGGGGAACCGGTGCCTCGGACCGCACCAGCCGAAACCCGGGGATCGACGAGCGGGTGGATGACCTCCGGGCGGTGATGGATTACGCGGGGATCGAACGGGCGTCGCTGTTCGCCCAGTCCGATGGGGGGTCCACGGCGATCCTCTTCGCCGCCACCTATCCCGAACGGGTTGAGCACCTCGTCCTGTTCGGAACGGCGGCGAGCCCCCACTCATCGGCCTCGGAAGACCAGCGGATCGCCATGAGGGACCACATCGCGGAGGTCTGGGGCACCGCGGAGTCAATAATCGTGGACGGGTTCGCCCCCTCCCTTGCCGCCAACCAGGAATTCCGCGACTGGCATCAGCGGTACGAGCGGCAATGCGCCGGAGCCGCCGACGTTCGGGATCTCCTCGACCTCGTCGCCGAGATGGACGTCTCCGATGTCCTCGCCACGCTCGACGTCCCCACCCTGGTGATCCACCGGACCGACGAACTGGTGATCCCGATCGAGGCGGGCCGGGAACTGGCGGAGGTGATACCCGGGGCGCGTCTGCTCGAACTCGAGGGGTTCGACCACTTCGCCTATGTCGGGGACCTGTCGGAGTGGATGCCCCAGGTAGAGCAGTTCGTCACCGGCCGGGCCCCGGCACCGCCGAAGGAGCCCACCACCAGCCGCGACATCCAGATCGACACCCTGGGCCGGTTCGCGGTTCGTCGTGGCGATGAAGAGGTTCCGGTTTCCGCCTGGGGGTCCCGAAGGGCCCGGCAGCTGTGCAAGCGACTGGTAGCCGCTCGAGGTTGGCCGGTGACCAGGGACGAACTCATTGACCTTCTGTGGCCTGACGAGACAGACATGCGGCGGCTCGGGGCCCGGCTCTCGGTGCAACTCTCGGCGGTAAAGCGGATCCTGGACGGCGGCGTGATCGCCGATCGCCAGACGGTGCGCCTGGATCTCGACACCGTCACCACCGACCTGGAGACCTTCTACAAGGCCAGGGATGACGCCGCCATCGTCGCCGCCTACAGCGGGGAGTTCCTACCCGCGGACCGCTACGAGGACTGGACGGAGCGCCCCCGCGCAGAAGCTCGTATGCGCTTCGTTGACGCGGCCCGACGAGAAGCCTCCGGACACCACCGCCTGGGGCGGTACCTCGAGGCCGCGGCCCTCGGTAGTCGCCTCGTGGAGGTCGATCCCTACGACGAGCGGGGCCACCGGATGGTGATTGACGCTCTCACCGCCGCCGGTGAACACCGGGAGGCGGCCCGTGCCCACGCCAGCTACGCGGCGACCATGGCCGACATCGGCATCGCCGTCGAACCCCTCGAGGGACCTTCGTAAGGTTCTCTGAAGGGTGGTTCGGCATCGTTGGTTCCATGAGCAACGAACCAACTCTCGCCAACCACTCGATGGTGCTCGCTGCTGGCGAAGGGCAGCACTTCGAGTTCCTCAACCACCTCGCCACCGTCAAGCTCCAAGGTAAGGAGAGCCAGTCGATGAGCGTCGTGGAGTTCAACGCTCCCCGGGGCTTTGGACCTCCCGAGCACCGACACCTCCACGAGGACGAGCTGTTCTTCGTGAGCGACGGGGAGATTCGGTTCTTCACCGGTGGCGAGCAGATCGATGTGGGCGCCGGGGGTTTCGCCCACCTCCCCGCTGGTATCCCACACACGTTCCAGGTGCTGTCGGAGACGGCGCGGTTCATCAACGTCACCGCCTCGCGGGACGGAGCGCCCCGCTTCGACGAGATGGTGTCCTCGCTCGGGGTTCAGACTGAATCCACGGAGATGCCCGAACCCGGGTACATCGACCCGGCCGAGGTGGCAGCGGTCTGCGCCGCCCACGACATCCACGTCCTGGGCCCTCCACCCCCTCCGCTCTGAGCACCGGTGACATCGTGACACTCCTACCGAGGAAGACCATGAAGACCACATCCTGCCGACGCCGAATCTCGACGATCGTCCTGGCCGCCGCGGTTCTCGCTCCCCTGAGCGCATGTGGAGGCGGATCCTCCGAACCGGGAACGGTGGCCATCTCCACCGTCGATTACGCGTTCGAGGATCTGCCCTCCACCGTCGCCGCCGGCAGCACCCTCACCCTGACCAACAAAGCCGAGACGGAGCTGCACGAACTGGTGGCGATCCGCCTCTCCGACGACGAGGACCGATCGGCCGCCGATATCGTCGCCAACCCCGAGGATCTGGTGGGGCTCTTTCCCGACGTCGAGACGGTGCTGATCGCCCCTCCCGGTGAAGACGGCGAGCCCGTGGTGGGTACCGGGACGCTCAACAAACCCGGTCGGTACCTGATCATCTGCGCCATCCCCACCGGAGCCGACCCCGACGAGTACCTCGCCGCCGCGGCCGAGAGCGAGGGCGGGCCCCCCGACGTACCGGGTGGCCCCCCACACTTCGTCCAGGGCATGTACGGCGAGATCACGGTGAGCGAATAGAGAGGCGAACCGTTCGACTCGTGGTGCTCGGGGCTGATCCGGTCCCCCATCGGTGCTCAGGTGACGGTGAGCTGGTGGGTTCCCTCCGGGGTGGTGAGAGCCAGCCCGGAGGGGGTCAGCGCCAGTTCACCCCCGCGGCAGGCGAACAAGCGGCCTCCACCCGCCTCGGGGGTGGGGGTCCACGGGTCGTCCGGGTCGGGGTCGGGTCCCAGCCGGGACAGCAGTCGCTGGTAGGCGATCAGGGCCGGGCGGGGATCCCCCCGACGGTCCAGGGGTCCGATACGGGGGAAGTAGCCCCGGTCCCGGTCGCTGAACCCGTCCAGCACCACCACGGTGGTGGGGTGGGCCCGGGCCGCCAGCTCCGCCTCCACCAGTAGATGGGCCAGGGCCACCTCGTCGGTGAACATGCGGCCCTCGCCGTCCTCGGGGAGCTCGACCACCACGTGAGCCCCCTTTCCGGCCCTGTGAGCGCAGGCCGCCGCCGCCCTCACCCCCTCCCACACGGGGACGTGGGGCCGAACCCGGAACACCGCCCGGTCGGCTCCGCCGGTCAGTTCACGCACCTCGGCGGGATCGCCCCAGGGGTCGAATCCGTGGGAGACGAAGTGGCCATCGCCCCACTCCGAACCCGAGCGGGGGACCAAGGGACCCACGGCTACCGGCACCTCGTAACCGGATGGCTCGCCGACCGGCCAGGACCCCCCGGGGGCTACCACCACCTCCCACATGGTCACCGCCCGGTGGTCGGGAAGGGGTGTGGGCAGGGCCCCGGGAACGATCACCGTCACCTGGGTGCCGCGCTCGGCCAGCTCCTCCAGTCGCTGGCGGGAATCGGAGTTGGTCAGGTCGGCCAGGGGAACCCTCACGTGGTTGATCCCGCTCTCCCACAGGGCCAGAACGGCCGAATCATCCCTGACCCGCTTGCGGACGAAGCGGTCCAGTCCCCCGGTGGCCAGGTCCCGGGGCGAGGCCCACGGCTGGCTCATGGTCACCCCCAGGTGGCATCGCCGGGTGGGGTCGGCCAGTTCGGCGATCGGCTGGGAGGAGACGGCCGCCGTGCGTCCCCAGGTTCTCAGGGGCCGGATGGTGTGCCCGGCTGCGGTTATCTCGACGGTGAGCAGACCCAGCTTGGCCCGGTCGTCCCGCCCGAACTGGTCCCGGGGGGCCACAGGGTCCAACTCGGCGTACTCGGGACGCACGAAACCGGTGGCGGGAGCCACGTAGAGGTCGGTCCGGTGGTGACGGCGGTGGAAGAAGCGGTGCACGTGACCGGAGAACACCGCCTCCACACCGTGGTCGTCGATCAGCTCCAGCAGACGGGCCCGGGCCCGGGGGGCCAGGTTGTCGTAGTGCTCGGGTTCCCCCGGATCCCACAGATAGGGCGGGTAGTGCCCGAACAGGAAGATCCTCTGGTTCATGTCCCGGGCCTCACCCAGGGTGCGTTCCAGCCAGGCCCACTGCTCGGCCTCGGCCTCCCAGCCGGTGGACATGACCGGGGTGTCGATGAGGACGAACCGGCAGCCACCCCGGGTGAACTCCTGATGACGGGGGCCATACCCCCGGGTGAAGGTGTCGTAGTGGGTGGGGTCCACCGAGGGGGCGTCCACCCACCGGTAGGGCTTGTCCCCCACGTCGTGGTTGCCGGGCACCACGTACAGCGGCATCGGCAGGCCCCGGTAGGCCGCCCGGGCCAGGTCGTTGGCCCCGGAGTGCTCCGGGCTCCCCGGCACCGGGTGGACCACGTCCCCCAGGTGGATCACGAACTCGGGTGCGATGGCCTCGATGATCTCCACCGCGTGGCGGTTGCGGCCCTCCAGGTGGGTGTTGGCGGGGAAGTCACCCGGCTCGGCGTCGGGGGACCGGACATGGGTGTCGGCGATCACCACGAAACGCATCGGTCGATGCTAACCGCCGGGAGTTGGCACGGGCCGATGCGATGATCCCCCGGGCTGAGCGACCGGGTGGTGCTTCAGGGGGTGGTGGGTTCGCCCCCGGTCCACAACGAGTGGCTAAGGCGACCCATCCAGGCGATCAGCCAGATGAGGGCCACGCCCCCGGCCACGATTCCGACCACCACGGCGGCGACGCTGAGGTAGCCACCCATGGTCCCCGGGTCCAGGAAGGGGTAGGGGTACCAGCCGGTCACGGCACCTCGGATCATGGTGTAGGTCAACCAGACCAGGGGGAAGAGCAGCCAGGCCAGGGCCCGGCGGAAGCTCAGATCGGGTCCGGGGGGTTCGATCAGCCAGTCGGCCACCACCACCAGCGGCATGAGTTGGTGCAGGACGGCGTTGGCGAAGGGGTTCACCACCACCGGGACACCAGCCAGGAGGGTGGCCACCACGATGCCGGTGACGGCCAGGTAGAGCACCGGACCCCCGCGGAGCACGTCTCGCCGGGCCCCTGTCGGGCGGGACTGCGGGGCCAGAGCCAACCAACCGAAGACCGCCACCGCCAGCAGATTGCTCTGGATGGTGAAGTAGCTCAGGAAGTCCACCGTGGAACGACCGGCGCCGATGCTCTCCGACAGCACCATTCCGGCGCTGATCAGAGCCAGGAGGGCGAACAGGGCTCGGTAGACACGGACCCACCAGGCCCGGGACCGGCGTGAGAGGATCGACGTGGTGGGAAAGG
>JALSTE010000817.1 GCA_026983855.1 Acidimicrobiia bacterium | reverse complement strand
CACAAGCCCCACCACTCGCAGATCGCACCACGCCCCGGCCCCCAAAACGGTCCGCCATCGGGGGGAAGCTCAGAAGAAACGGTCGAAGTGGATCTGCCCGAAGGGCACCCCGAGATCCACCATCAGCATCCTCTGCATGGCCTCGGCCATGGGTGGGGGGCCGGCGAAATACACCTCCATCTCCCTGACCCTCTCCCCCAGGGCCGTGGCCACCGCCTCGTGCACGAAGCCGGTGGCCCCCGCCCAGTCAGCACTCAGCTGGTTCTCCGGGTCGGAGACCACGGGTACGTACTCCAGACGGTCCCCCAGGCCCAGTTCCTCCACCAGAGCGGGAGCGAACAGGTCACGGGGCGTACGACCCCCGTGGAAGAAGTGGATCCTCCGTCCCCCGCCGAGACCGGCCAGAGCCCGGAGGATGGATACGATCGGTGACAGGCCTGACCCCCCGGCCACGCAAAGGACCTCGCGGTCGACATCGGGGCGCAGATGGGCCATTCCATAGGGACCATCGAGCACCACCTCGGTTCCCATCGGGGCCCCGAAGAGCCATTCCGTGAACCTACCGCCGGGCACCCTGCGGATCTGGAACGACCAGTCTGATCCCCCCTCGGGGACACCACTCATCGAATAGCAGCGCCTCACGCCATCGGCGTTCTCCAACACCGCGTACTGCCCGGGTAGGAAGGCGGCCGCCTCCTCGGCGGTGAAGCGGAACTCCACGATGTCATGGGTCACCTCCTCCCGCGAGGCCAGGGTCACGCGACGACGGGCGGGGATCACCAGGGGCCGGCAGCCCTCGTCGGGGCTCACCTCGATGATCAGGTCCGAGGTGGCCCGGGTCTGGCACGCCAGTTGGAGGCCCTTACGGCGGTCGCGGCGGGACAGGCCCGGGGCCTCCTCCCACAGGACCTCGAAGGCGCCCTCAACCGGCTTGAACCGGCAGGAGCCGCACCCTCCCGAGCTGCACTCATAGGGGAAGGCCATGCCCTGCCTCAGAGCAGCCTGGAGCAGACTGTGGTCGTCATTGGCCTGCTCGAACACGAAGGAGGCGTCGGCGGTGCCGATCCGGTGACTGCCGGTGGAGGTCAAGGCGGGATCCTCAGGGGTGGAATGGTCGGGGGCGCACGGCGGTCGTCCGACCCCGGAGCACACCGGGACCGCAGGCGATCCTCGGGGTCGCCAGTGAACACCGCGGTGGGTTCAGCCGGCGGCGAGACCCAGGCCGGTGTGGAACGACGACATCGCCTCCTTGGCGGACGCGGCCAGCGCCCCACCGTCGGGCAGGTTGGCGCAGTAGGCGTCCACGGCGGCCTCGCCCATGGGGGCCCACTTCGCCAGCCACCCGTTGAGCACGTCGCGGTTGCCTTCGTTCTCCAGGGCCATCTCCACCAGGGCCGTGCTCCAACGCCGATGGCGCTCGGAGTCCCGGAGCTGGCTCTCGGTGAGAAGGGACAAGACCAGATCGTCCTCCTGGCGGCCGGCCCGGGACAGACCCGACAGGACGGCACCCTCCACGGCCGGCTTGGCCACCAGGTTCACGGCGGTGAAGGACTCGGCCCAGTCCCACGCCACCAGGGCCTTCTCCATCAGCTCACGGAAACCCTGCCAGGCGTCGTCGGACTCCCATCGGCGACGCTCTTCGGTACCGATACCCAGGTCGGGGAAGGCCCGGGAGAGTTCCACCGTTCGGTAGGCGGTATGGGTGAGCCACCTCAGCGAGTCGGCGGCCTCGAAGGTACTGCAATTGGAGATCGTACTGGCCGGTGCCATCTGGGAGAGATAGGCCGAGGCCATCTGCAGGGTGTGGAAGAGGTAGCGGGCCGGGGTGTGGTGCGAGGCCAGGATCCCCGCCCACTCCACGGACAGGCCACTGTCGTGCTCCCGGTCGCTGAACTGCTCCAGGACGCTGCGTACGTAGGTCTCCTGTCCGTCCTGGAGGATGTTGTAGGTGCGGTACACGAGCTGGTCAGGGTCCCGGAATGCGTCCCAGTCATCGTGGCGGAGGGGGCTGTCGTTGCAGTACCGGCGGTACCACTTGTTCATGTGGATGTCGGGGTCCAGCTCCCAGGGGCTGTCCGGGTTGTCCTGGCGGTAGTGGAGATTGGTGGACACCACCTCGTACTCGGTGGGTCGGCGCCGCCGGGTCGCCAGATGGGACCAGGTGCGGAGCGGCTTGAGCACCTCGGGTGCGTCGGTCATGTGGGATTCCCCCTGTGGGACGGACCGCCGGGTGACGGTCTAGGTGTGGTTCTCAGACGGTTTCGTTCAGGTAGAAGCGGACCCGGTCCTCCGACATCTCGATCTGGCCGGCGAAGGAGCTCAGGTTGATCTCGAGCTCCCTCATCTCGAAGTGCCGGCCGAGCATCTCCTCCATGGTCTCGCGGGTGAGGACGCACTCGTTCTCGCACTCGATGCGGACGTAGGCGGCCCGGTCCTGGACCGTCACATCACGGCCGGGATTGTCGACCTCCACGGCTTCCACCGCGGCCAGGGCCACATCACCTGAACGCAGGATCGGGCCCACCCGGTTGTTCTTGTAGCCGTCGGAGACGGCCTCAGCGCTTGTCATCTCTATCTGTTGCCTTTCCTGGGATCAGACCAGCGGCGTTGGGCCACTGGTCCCGGGCGACCTGCGAGGTCGGGGTGGGGGTGCTCATGTGTGGGACTTGAAGGGTTCGATGCCGACCACGTCGACGTAGACGTCGTCCCCCTCGATCCTCACGGGGTATTCCGCCAGCCGACAGTCGTCGGGGTTGATTCCCCTGGTGGTGCGGCAGTCGAACTGCCACAGATGGGCCCGGCAGGTCAGGACGTGGCCCTCGAGGCTGCCCTCGACCAGGGAGATCTCCTGGTGGGGGCAAATCCCCTGGAAGGCCTTCACCTCCCCGCCGTCGAGGCACACCACCAGCACCTCTCTACCATCGGCGGCCTCGAACGCCTCCATCTCACCCTCCCAGACATCGTCGAGGGTGCAGATCTTCTCCATCGCCATCCTCCGTCGGGGCTTCCCGGCCGTTACTCGTCGGCGAAGATGACGTCGACGGTCTCGGTGGGCATGAGACCGGCGTCCTTCACCTTCATATCGCGGGGAAACATCTCTCCGGTGGTGTGCCTGCGGACCCTCATGACCTTGTCCGGCTGGGGCCGGACCCGGCGGTTCACGGAGTGCTCGGCGCAGGCCGCGGCCACCTCGTCCATGGTGATCTCATCGTCCACGGGTACCAACTGGAGCACGAAGTCGCCCTCGAAGTTGGAGCTGAGTGGGAACAGTGCCATGTGGTGTTCTTTCGCTCTCTGGTCAGTTGTTGTGCGCTCTTGCTGCTTCGGGTGTTCGCCGCTGCTCAGCCGGCGGCGGTACCGGCGACGTCGGGCGTGTAGCGGGACACCCACTCGTAGTTGTGGGCGTCGTCGCCAATCTCACCGGGGGCCAGGCCCATGTACTGGAGGCCGCCCATGAGGTCCATGGGCTGGATCCACCCGGCCAGGAAGCGGTCGATGAAGTTCATGTGACCCTGGTACCGCTCGGGATCCTGCTCGAACACCCAACGATCGGGCTCGGACCCGAAGTGGTAGAGGCGGCCATTGTGGACCAGGGGATAGTCCTTCACGTTCCATCCGTTGGAGGGCGTGCCCACGATGGGGATGTTGCTCATGTTGCAGATCATGGGCAGGGTGGCCGGCCCGGTCAGCTCGGGCCGCCCCTCCACCAGGTTCTCGATGATGACGTCCCAGAGGTTGCCCCAGGTGTCATTCCAACCCGGGTACTTCTCCTCCAGCCAGTCCCTGTCCTCGGGGGTCACCCCGGCGGCCGGGTTCCACCACACGGTGGGACGCCAGTACCACACCCCCAGGTGCATACCGTGGTGGGTCTCGTCGAGGGCCCGGATGAACTCATCCCAGTACCAGGGGGTGTCCAGCCCCAGATCCGTGATCTGGCGCTCGAACTGACCGATGATCCACTCCTGCATGAACTCCTTGAAGGACTGTTCGCGGCTCTCAAGGGGGGTGTAGTAGTCCATCATGGGCCCGGTCAGGACGCTGAAGAGCTTCCACGATCGCCAGAAGGCCACATCGATCATCTTCTGGGCCTCGTCCTTGCGTCCGTTCTCGATGAGGATCTTGAGGTTGGGTCCACCCTGCTGGGCGTGGCGGGCCTCATCGGTCTGGACGCTGGAGATGAGGTTGGCGAAGGTGTGGTCGCCCGCCTCGGCGGCGTCGGCGGCCAGACCCAGGAACTGCATGTTGGTGAACCCGGTCTCGAAGGCGAAGGTCAACATCAGCGAAACGGCGATGGCGTCCCGGGTCATCATCATGTCGTCAAAGAAGTGGCGGGCGGCCAGGGCTCCCCACTCGTTGGCGTGCATGGCCTTGTGGGCCCAGTCCCACTGACGGCTGCGGCGAGTGTGTTCGTGGGCGAAGTAGAGCTGGATCTGACCGTGGCGGGTCTCGTCCATCATTCCGAAAACGGCCATGTTCCGGTTGCCCGGGGCCTTGGAGAAGCGGGCCATGCGGGCCTCCCCGGTCATGGCCGCGTACTCCGGCACCGAGATGGCCCCGTAGTGGGCCTTGAGGATGCTGATCCACCCCGGGTCGGCGGTGTCGACGAAGTTGGCCCGCTCCAGGGCCGCCTTCACGGAGTAGGCGCCCGAGTCCTTCTCCCTCTGGGTGGCCACGTACTCGCCGTAGGCGACCTTGTAGGGCTCGTCGAAGCTCTCCCACTTCTCCATCGGGATGCCACGGGAACCCGACATCTCCTCGGGGTAGAGCTCGTCCTCGGACACGTAGCTGGGGGTCCAGTTGGTGGTACGAATCAGGTCGTAGTACTCACTGCGATCGAGAAGTGGCACTTGTGCTCCCCCTTCGGGAACTCGGTGGTCGGGTGGCCGGGGTGCGTAACCGCGACGGTTCTCAGAACCGCTCCTCTGGGATCACGGCGGCACCTACGGGTACCGACATCCAACACCCGGATCCTCCGTGTGTCAAATGTCACGGCAGATGTTAGATAGAAATATCAGAGGAAACGACTCAGACAGGGAAGATTAGATCGAACATATGATGACTGGGGAGCCTGTCAGGCAGTGCGAACCCCCAGCCATCGCTCCGATGCTCCGGAACAGGCGGAGGTCATCCAGCGGGACCGAGCCGCTCACCGACCCGTGGTCGGCACGCCACCTCCGGAGCGAACGGGCTCGCGGATGATGGCACGAGCGTCCTGGGGCCGAGCCCCCACTCCATCATCGATTGGCCTTCCGTCCGGACTCCTCCACGGCTCCCACCCGGTCCCGTGTCGGAGGGGTCCTCACGAACCGGCCGCGAGCACCACCCGTCCGAGCTCGGCACTCCTCACCTCGTAGGTGTGTCCACACTCCACATCGAAGGGTGCGGCCAGGCCACCGGTGTAGACGATCTCTCCCTCCATCAGTCCCTCACCCTCACCCGCCAGGGAACGCACCAGCCAGGCCACGGCCTCCCGCGGTGAACCCATGGCCGCAGCCCCGAGCCCCCGGCGCTCACTCCCACCGTCGGTGAACACCACCTCGACCTCGGCCGGATCGACGGCCAGTTCCGAAAAAGGACCCGTGACCACGGCGGCGGCGGAGGAATTGTCAGCGGTGTTGTCCAGCCAGTCGAATTCGTAGTCGGGGAAACGGGGATCAACCACCTCGAGCCCCAGGGCCCACTCACCACGGACCTCCTCGGGCTCCACCCTTCCCCACAGGTCCGACCTGGCCCGGAACACCAACTCGGGTTCAACCTTGGGATGGATCATCAGGCGGGGATCGAGAGCGCCCTCCACCCGCTGGGATTCCCACAGGGACCCCCAGTTGGGGCGGTCCACCCCCAGGGCCTCCCTCATGGCGGCAGAGGTCCAGCCCAGCTTCCACCCCACACGGCGGTCACCAGCCCGGACCCGCAGCCCGTCACGGGCCCGGGCCACCGCCCGGGCCGTGACCGCGTCAAACCTCGGAATCCTCTCGGTGAACAGGGGAATCGGACGATTCAACGCCTCCGCCCTCTCCAGGTCCCGGGCCAGGTCCTCCACCCCGGGTCTCTGCTCCGATTCCACAACC
>JALSTE010000816.1 GCA_026983855.1 Acidimicrobiia bacterium | reverse complement strand
GTCGGCGTCGACCATCCCCGTGCTGGGCACCAGACGGGTGCCATCGGGGGCGGTCTTGCCGACTACCTCGGGGCGGTCCACCACGGAGTACAGGGCGTCCTTGACCAGCCACTCCAGGGTCGGGTTCTTCTCCTCCACCACCACGATCTCGTCCAGACCCCGGGCGAACCTCCGGACCGCCTCGGTGTCGAAGGGAACCGGCATCCGGACCTCCAGCAGGCGTATCCCGGCCCGTTCCAGGTCCTCGGGACGGGCCAGGCCGAGGCGACGCAGGGCCTCCCTCATCTCCCCGAACGTGTAGCCCGATGCGACCAGTCCGATCCAGGCGTCGGAGGGGTTGACCACGACGCGGTTGAGCGAGTTGGCGGCGCTGTACCGTTCGGCGATCTTGAGGCGAACCTCACGCAGTTCCTGCTCCGTCTCGAGGGTGTAGGGAGGAACGAACCACGATCGGGGGTGGGTCTCATGGAGCTTGCCGTCGACCACCAGGTCGGGAATCACCGGTGTCAGGCGACCGAAGGCCGGCTCCACCGTCCCCGAACCGTCGGCCACGGCGGTCACGATCTTCATCGCCGTCCACAACCCGCTGACCCGGCTGAGGGTCACGGCGTGATGACCGAGGTCCAGTACCTGCTGAACGTCACCCGGATAGAGGATCGGCATGTGCAGGTCGCCCAGGGTGGCGTCGGAGGAACTGGGAAGGGAGGACGATTTTGAGAGGGGGTCGTCACCGACGAGGGCCACGGCCCCACCGTGGCGGCTGGTCCCGGCGAACACGGCGTGGCGGAGGGCGTCGCTGGCCCGGTCCAGCCCCGGGGCCTTGCCGTACCAGTACCCGACCACCCCCTGGTAGCGACAGTCGGGTTGCTCCGCCGCCAGTTGGCTGCCCATCACCGCTGTGGCCCCGTACTCCTCATTGAGGGCGGGGCGGCACTCGACGTGCAACTCGGGGAACAAGCGGGCGGCGGAGGCCACCGCCGAGTCGAATCCACCCAGGGGGGAACCGGGATAACCCGAGACCAGGGCCGCCGTCGACAGTCCCGCGGCCCGGTCGGCCCGGAGCTGGTCGATCGGCAGCCGGGCCAGGGCCTGAACTCCGGTGAGGAACACCGTTCCCTCCACCCGGCGGTAGCGGTCGGCGAGTTCGTAGCGGTCTTCGACTGAGGCCATTCGAATTCCAGCTCCCCTGCCCAGGTCCGGCATGATCCGGAAGTAGCACCGAGACTGTCAGGTATCCGATTCTTTCTCAACGTCTCCGGCTGTTCTGCGTCTCTCTTTTGATATACCTGAATATTATTCGCTCAAGGGGGGCGTGGGCCCCTGAGGTCCCGGCTGATGACCGGGGGCGGGAGGAATCGAGCCCCGGGGGTCTGGCAGGATCTCATCCGTGAACCGGGCACCCCTCACCCCCCTCAGAGTCGACCGCCGGCCGCTGAACCTGGCCCGAATCCTGGCCACGATTTCGGAGAACGTGGCCGTCGTCGACCGCCAACGCGAGCCCTGGGCCCGCTACTGGGACCGCTGGAACGCGGTGCACCTCCAGGGCCGCGGACCCCTCTGGGTGGCTCTGGGCGACTCGACGTCACAGGGGGTGGGAGCACGCCACCCCCAGAGGGGCTTCGTTCCCGGGGCCCTGCGTCTTCTGTGGGAGCGGGACCGCCCCGACTGGCGTCTGGTCAACCTGTCCATGACCGGAGCCCGAATCCGTCACGTGGTGGACGATCAGCTGACCACCATGCACCGGGCCGGGCTGTGTCCTGACCTGGTCACCTGTCTGATCGGGGTCAACGACATGATTGCCGGTTCGACCCGACACCGGATCTCCCGCGACACCGATCGGCTGGTCGCCGCCCTGCCCGAGGGCACGATCGTGGGCACTCTGAGGGAACGCCACCCGTGGCGGGCCCGCAAGACGGCCCTGAACGCCGTCCTGCGGCGGGCCGCCGATCGGGGCCATCTACAGCTCTTCGATCCATGGCACTGGACCGTGGACGAGGATGCCCTGGCGGCGGATCGCTTCCACCCCGGGGATGGGGGGTACCGCCAGATGGCCCTGGCCCTGGACATGGCGCTCCGCGGCCGACTCCGGGGGTGAACCGCCCGGTCCGGTGGGGCGGCTCCGGGTGGGAAGGATCAGGCATCCACCGGACCGGGCCCCACCCATGGTGCCGCATCCCACCGACAACTCGACGGATGCTCGTCACGGGCCGGCGCCCTCCACCACCGTCTTGACCTCCCGCAGCCGGGCGTCCAACTCCCGCAGCCTCACGGCCTCAACTCAGAGACCGGCGCCCTCCACCACCGTCTTGACCTCCCGCAGCCGGGCGTCCAACTCCCGCAACCTCAGCTCCATCCGGACGATGCGCTCGATGAGTTCGTCCGGCGTCGCCGCCGCCACGAACTCCCGGACCTCGTCCTCGTAGCGGGATCTCACCCTCGTTCCGTCCACCACTCAGCTGCCGTCCTTCTCGTCACTGTCGACTGATCTCCGTGTACGTACGGATCCATCACCGGCCGAACACGGACCACTCCGCCCCCGGAGTCCGTACCCAGGCGGAGCCGATCGGCTCCGCTGCCGGTTTTGGTGCGGCACCGGAGTTCCCGGCAACCGTCAGTGGAGCGAGATTCCCACTCCACACAACCTGAGAGTCGGTTTCGGACCATTCGGGGACATCCGCGAGCAGATTTTCTGAATTGGTACCCTCGGTTGACGGTTGGAGCCGGGTGGGACCGTCTCTTGGAGAAAAACATGCGCCGTGTCCTCTACGCGCTCCTGGCCCTGCTGGTCGCCGTGGCCACCATGATCGTGATCCCCCGACTCTCGCCCGATGAACAGGCGGCCGAACACTGCGTCGTGCAGGTGCTCGGCCAGAAGCCATCGGGGGAGATGATCCTCTCCCAGCCCCGCTGTGTCGTCGGCGCCGCCGCCCGGGCCGAGCTGCTGACGTCCATGGGGGTCGACGAGTGGGCCACCGACATCAATCTGATCTCAACGGGGGTGACCCAGAGCCAGAGGGCCCTGCTGTCCCGATCGGCCTCATCGATCCTGGCGGTCCACTACGACTACAACAACGGCCCCTCGATCACCGTCGCCGGCAATGACTGCAACGGGGGTTACATCAACCTCTCGACGTCATGGATCAACCGGATCAGCAAGACGGTGAACTTCCTGTGCCCCCGCATCAAGCACTTCGACTTCTGGAACCTGTCCGGCACCTACCAGAGCACCTGGTACGGCATACCGAACCTGACGTACATGTCGAACCGGGCCAACTCCATCCAGTACACCCACTGACGTTCATGGGCCCGACACCGCATCTGGGTTGTCGGGCCCGCCGACGGGCTCCTGGGCCGCCGGGCCACCAACCGGTACCGGCGGTTCAGGGGCAGTCCGGCAGCCTCACCACCTGGTCGACGGATCCGACGTAGATCTCATAGGAACTCTCACCGCTCTGGTAGCCGTTGATCACCACCAGATCCGCCCCATCGGGAAGGCCCTCCAGGTCGATCGGACCGAGGAAGGGTTCCGACACGGTGACGTCGAACCCCGAGGCCCTCAGGGTGGCGACCACCGTCCGGGCGTCCAGGCCCAGCAGGGGGCACACCCCGAGATACGAACCGACGACCCACTGCTCGCCGCCGATGAGCACCTCGACGGTGGAGGAATCGTCCAGTTCCTCCGGCGTGATCCTGACCATGGTGCCGGTGTGGTCGAGACCCGCCTCGGGGTCGAGGAGCTGGACTCCGCCGCCGTCGACGAGCAGACGACCGGTCACCTCTGGGCGCCCCGCAACCGACTCCACCCTGATGTCGAGTCCCTCATCGCGCAGCTTCGACCTGAGTTCCACCGTCAATCCCCCGTCGCCCCCACCACCACCGGGAACCGAGATCACGAAATCCCCACCACCTCGTCCCAACGACACCTGGGGGGAACCCGAGGCACCGATGAACTCACCCCCGAAGATCATCCCCACCAGGCCCAGGAGCACTCCGACCATGGCCAGGGCGCTCATGCGGTTCCGCTTACGGGCCGCCCTTCGCTGGGTGACGATGGTGCGGTGGGCACTGACACATCTCGACACGAACGGATCGGTCGCCAGTTCTCCGGTGCTCATCTCTGCAGCACACCCTTGAGCCGCTTGACCGCCCGCTGCATCACCTTCTTGGTGGCCTCGGGGGAACGCCCTATGGCCCGGGCGACCTCGGCCGTCGAGTGCCCCTCGCCGTACCCCATCATGACCGCCAGGGCCTCGTCATCGGAGAGGTGATCCAGGGCGTCGTAGAGATCGGCGTGGTCCACGATGGCGTTGAGCCTCTCGTCCTCGACCACGAAGGAGAGGCCCAGTCCGTCGGCCACCGGGGTCTCCAGCTGACCCTTGCGTCGCCATCGCGAGAGTTCGTTGCGGGCGATGGTGAACAACCACGCCCTGGGATATTCAACCGTTCGGGCCCCGGGTTTCACCGTGGTGGCGAAGGCCCGGGCCATCGACTCGCTGGCCAGACCATGGGCCAGTTCCGGGTCGTGGACCCTCTTGAACAACCAGGCCGCGAGTCCGAAGAAATGCCTTCGGTAGAACTCGGGGAAGGCCCACTCGTCCGTCGGAACCAGCCTCAACAAGTCTGAGTCGGGAAGACTCTCATAATCACGCATCATGCCCACTTCGCGCTGCCCGTGTCGGGCCTGTTTCGACCCGTGGCCGAAACCCTAGTCGCTTCCACGGCACTCTCGCGATACGGGACCCGTCGAGCGGTCCCGCGCAGAGCCCCTAGCGCCTCACCAGACGGGTGACCAGCTCCACGTGCGAGGTCCGGGGAAACAGATCAACCGCCCACATCGATTCGGGCCGGAGGCCCATGGCGACCAATTGGTCCAGATCCCGGCGGGCCGATCCCAGATCGCAGCTGACCAGCACCATGGCCGGAGGCCGAACCCGCCCCACCAGACGAAGTCCGTCGGCCCCGAGACCCGAGCGGGGCGGGTCGGCCACCACAAGGTCGGTGGGTGGGGGGCGGAAACGCCGAATCTGGGATCTCACCACGACCACCGGATCCTCGGCCAGGTTCACCCGGGCGTCGGCCACGGCCGAGGGCGATGATTCGACCATGGTCCACAGGGCGTCGGGAGATGCCGAAAGGGAGCCGGCCAGCAGACCCACCCCGCCGTAGAGCTCCAGGGGCCGCCGGGACGCGGCCAGCTCCTCCCCCCCGGCCCGGGCCACCGTGTCCACCAGGGCCTCGGCCCCCTCGGGGGAGGCCTGAAAGAATGAACGGGCCGAGATCCTCCAGCGGCGACCCCCGACCTCCTCGTGGTACCAGGCCCGCCGTCCCGAGCTGAGCTCACTGTCCGCCACCAGGACGGGAGGGGGCAGCTCGTCGGGCCAGGCGGCGGTGACCGCCTCCCGGGAGGAGGCCGAGAGCTCCCGGTGGCCGAGTACCAGAACCTCCGAAGTGCGGGCCCCGACCCTGAAGGTGACCTCTTCGGCACCCTCCCAGTCCAGGTCGAACAGGGGTTCCAGCAGGGAGTGGGCCACTCCACAGGAATCCACCGGCACCACGTCATTGGATCTCCGAGCCCGAAAGCCGGCCCGGCCCGAGTCGACCGCCACCCGCACCGTCGTCCGGTAGCCGTCGGCGGGTGGACCCTGAACCCATCGAAGTTCGGGGACCTCGTACCCTGCGTGACGTGAGAGGGATGAAGTGATCAGGTTCGACAAGAGGCTCCTGCGCCCCGAGGGGGTCACGTGCTGCCAGTCGCAACCCCCGCAACCCAGAGCCACGTTGGGACACGGGGGCTCCCCGCGCTCGGGGGCCGGTCTGAGTACCTCGCCCGTGACCCCCCGGGCGAAGCGGGACCGAACCTCGGTCAGTTCCACCACCACCTCCTCACCCGGCAGGGCCCCGCTGACGAACACCACCCGGCCGTCGGACAGGTGGGCCACTCCCTCTCCCCCGACGGCCAGGTCCTCGACTTCAACGGATTCGTTCATTACTCGGAGGCTAGGGCCGGGCCCGGTCCGGACCACCCGCGCCCGAAGACCGCCAACCCGGGTCGGGCTGCTGATCCTGGCCCTGGTGGTCCTGCTGG
>JALSTE010000815.1 GCA_026983855.1 Acidimicrobiia bacterium | reverse complement strand
GGTCTCCCGGAAACTGATTCACACCCTACCTCCCCTTCGGGGACTGGCAACGCCGCGGTCGGGTGATCTTCGCCTCACCATCGGCGACCCGGCGGTGAAGTTCAATGACATGCAGTTCCGTTCCCTCACGGGAGCCTCCGCCGAGCGGTCGATGAGGCGACCTGAGATGACACCGACGATACTGAGACCATGGAACTCGGAGTCACGTTCGCCAGCCTCGGGGCCCTGGGGGCCCACTCCGTTCCCGGGATCGCCCGCCTGGCCCGGGAACTGCGCTACCGCAGCTTCTGGACGGCGGAGGCCAACGCCACCGACGCCTTCACCCTGCTGGGGGCGGCGGCGGTGGCCGCGCCCGGGCTGGACCTGGGCACCGGTGTGGTTCCGATCCAGATCCGGACTCCCTCCCTGGCCGCCATGTCGGCCGCCACCCTGGCGGCCCTGTCACCCGACAGCGACGTCCACCTCGGGGTCGGTATATCCACCCCCGTCGTCGCCGGTCGGTGGCACGGGGCCACCTACGGTCGTCGCCCGATCGCCCAGATGAGGGAGTACCTGACCCTGGTCCGGGAGATCCTCGAGGGGGAGACGGTCACCTTCAAGGGTGATTTCTACGAGGTGCACCGCTTCCGCCTGGGCATCCGTCAGGCCGACCGGCGTCCCCGCCTGGTCCTGGCGGCCCTCAACCCGCAGATGCTGCGCCTGGCCGGTGAACTGGCCGACGCGGTGCTGCTGAACTACATCCCCGCCGGCCACGTCCCCGCCTCGGTCGCCCACGTCAGGGAGGGGGGAGACGCCCGGATCCTCGCCTACGTCCACGCCGGTGTGTGCGACTGGGAGACGGCCGCACCCTACGCCCGCCGCGATCTGTTCGGCTACGCCATGGCCGACGGCTACGCCGACATGTTCACCCGGGCCGGTTTCGGGGACGAGGTGTCCGAACTGCGCCGTCGCTACGCCGCCGGTGACCGCCGGGGGGCGGCGGAGGCCATCAGCGACGAGATGATCCGGGCCATCGACTTCATCGGCTCCCCCGGTGAGGTGGCCTCATTCGTCCGGTCCTATGTCGATGCCGGGGTCGACCACCCGATCCTCATGCCCCTCCCGTGGGGCGAGGACCGCCGGGCCGTGGCCGAGGCCACCATGGTCGCCGCGGCCGACGCCTGAGGCATGGTCGCGGAACCCGTGCCGGAGGCGGGCCTCCCCCGGCCCGACCCCCACACGGTGGGAATCTACGAATCCCAGGCCACCCGGTGGCGGGCCTCCCGCACGGCGGAGCACCGGGAGATGGCCCGCTCGATCGCCGCCGCCCGGGTCGGGGACGGCCTCGTGGCCGACCTCGGTTGCGGACCGGGACTCCACCTGCCCGACCTGAGCGTGGACGGTACGCCGGTGGTGGCCCTCGACGTGGCCCGGGCCATGCTGGACCTGATCGAACCCGGACTGGACGCCCTGGCGGTGCGGTCCGACATCGCCCTCCTGCCGTTCGCGGCCCGCTCCCTGGGGGCGGTGTGGGCCTCCAAGTCCTACGTTCACGTCGATCGCCGGCACCTGCCCCTGGCCCTGTGGGATCTGCACCGTGCCTGCCGGGTGGGGGCCCCCGCCGCCCTGCGGGTCTTCTGCGGGGATCAGCCCGACGGACCCCACCCCGGCGACGAGTTCGGAACCCGCAACTACACCTGGTGGGACGAGGACCTTCTGACCGACATCTACGAGGGGGCCGGATTCACCGTCACCGACCGGAGGGTCGTGGGCGACCACGCCGTGCTCGACGTGTTCCACACCCTGCGCCGGGAACACACCCTGGCCGACACCGTGGGACCGGACATGGACGTTCTGCTGGTGGGGTTGAACCCCAGCCTGCCCGCGGCCGAGGCCGGCTACGGCTTCGCCGGTCCCTCCAACCGGTTCTGGCGGGCCGCCCGGGCCTCGGGGCTCCTCACCACCCAGCGGGACCCCCTCAGGGCCCTGATCGACGACGGGGTGGGAATGACCGACCTGGTCAAGAGGGCCACCACCCGGGCCTCGGAGGTGAACCGCGCTGAGTTCCGCCGGGGCGCCGACCGCCTCGAACGGCTGGTCGGGTTCCTCCACCCCCGGATGGTGTGCCTGGTGGGGTTGAGCGGCTGGCGGGCCGCCCGGGACCCCGGGGCCCGCCCCGGTCTCCAGGAGCACACCCTGGCCGGCCGTCCCCTCTACGTGATGCCCAACCCCTCGGGCCTGAACACCCACATCACCCTGGAGGGTCTCACCGGGCACCTGGCCGAGGTGAAACGCCTGGCGTCCCGGATCTAGGCCCCGACTACACCGAGCCGATCCGCGCAGAGCCGAGGTGAAACGCCTGGCGGGCCGGATCTAGGCCCCGACTACACCGATGGGACAGGACACGCCCGTTCCGCCCAGACCGCAGTAGCCGTTGGGGATCTTGGCCAGGTACTGCTGGTGGTAGTCCTCGGCGTAGTAGAACGGACCGGCCGGAGCGATCTCGGTGGTGATGGGACCGAATCGGGCCTCGGTCAGCTTCACCTGGAATGCGTCCCGGGACCTCTCCGCCGTCTCCAGCTGGGCCTCGTCCACGCAGTAGATCCCCGACCGGTACTGGGTGCCCCGGTCGTTGCCCTGCCTCATCCCCTGGGTGGGGTCGTGGTTCTCCCAGAACACCTTGAGGATCCCCTCATAGGAGATCTCCCCGGGGTCGAACACCACCAGCACCGCCTCGGCATGGCCGGTGCGTCCGCTGCAGGTCTCCTCATAGGTGGGGTTCGGGGTGTGACCCCCGGTGTAGCCCACGGCGGTGGTCCACACCCCCGGGGTCTGCCAGAACACCCTCTCGGCCCCCCAGAAGCAGCCCATGGCCACGATGGCCGTCTCCAGGTGATCGGGGAAGGGCCCCACGAGGGGATTGCCGGTGACGAAGTGGGCCGGGGCCACGGGCATGGCCTCGGGCCGACCCGGGAGGGCCTCGGAGGGGGCGGGGATCTCGGTCGACTTCCGGAAGAACATGCTTCCCATTATGTCGGGTTCCCCGTCCCTACCGGAGTCGGTCCCGGGGCCGGACCCCGGGTAGGGTGCCGCCCATGGGGAACACCGGGGTGAGTCACGAGGGACGGTCGGTCCGCCTGGACGAGATCGACGAGTACATGCACGAGCTGGGTCCCGAACCCAACTTCAACGAGTCCATGTACTTCAACGCCTTCGACCCGACAACCGAATCGGGGGGATTCCTCCGTCTCGGCAACCGGGCCAACGAGGGCCGGGCCGAGATGACCATCTGCCTCTACCTGCCCGACGGCAGGGTCGGATTCATGTTCGGTCGGCCGGCCATCGACGACAACTCCGCCTTCGACGCCGGGGGGATGAAGTTCACCGTCGAGAGGCCCTTCGAGTCACTGCGGGTCTCCTATGAGGGGGATGTGGTGGTGCTCGCCGATCCCCGGCAGATGGCCGATCCCCGCCGGGCGTTCCGCGACAACCCCCACGTGGCGGCCTCGGTCCACCTCCACTACACCCGGGCCGGCCCCATGTTCGGTGGTGAGCCGACCGAACCCGTGGAGGCCCCCGGGGAGGAGTTCGCCCGGGGCCACTACGAACAGCTCAACGAGGTGCGGGGAACCATCGTCGTGGGGGACGAGAGCTGGGACCTGGCCGGATTCGGGCTCCGGGATCACTCATGGGGTCCCCGGTACTGGCAGGCGCCCTGGTACTACCGCTGGCTGACCGCCAACTTCGGACCCGATCTGGGATTCATGGCCTCCGAGGTGGTCAAGCGCTCCGGATCGGCCACCCAGGGCGGCTTCGTCTGGGACGGCGACCGCCTCCACATCACCCGGGACGTCAGGATCGTCACCACCTACGACCCCGATGAACTCCATCGGTCGGTGGAGGTGGAGATGACCAGCCGCGAGGGTCGCAGATGGCGGGCCACCGGTGAGGTGCTGTCGATGATCCCCCTGCGCAACCGGCGTCGTTCCCCCGAGGGGGAGGAACTCATGACCCGTATCGGGGAGGGCATGACCCGCTGGACCCTCGACGGTGGCAGGGTCGGTTACGGGATGTCGGAGTACCTCGACCAGATCGTGGACGGGCACCCCGTCGGACTGGACTGAGCCGGAGGGGTCCCGGCGGAACTCAGCGGGCGGAGGGGGAGAGGTCCCGGGCCGCCTGCACCGGGTCGATGCCGGCGAAGGGCAGGATGGCGATGGCGGAGGTGTCCACCCCGTTGGCGTGGTAGAGGTCGATCTGCTCCCGGCACCTCTCGGGTGAGCCGTGCACGACCAGCTCGTCCACCACGTCGTCGGGGATGGCGGCCAGGGCCGCCTTGCGGTCCCCGGCGGCCCATGCCTCCCACATCCCCTCCAGGCGGGGCCCCCGTCCCAGCCAGCGGTGGAACTCGGCGTAGACGGGGACGTTCAGGTAGGCGGCGATGGCGAAGCGGGCCTGGGCCCGCACCGTGTCGGTGTCCTCACTGGGGCACACGAATATCCGGGCCACTATCTCCTTGCCCGGGCCCGCCTCATCCACGTGGGGCCGCACCGTGGGCACGTCGGTGGCCGCCAACCAGTTGATGATCGCCCCGTCCCCCTCGCGACCGGCCAACCGCAGCATGCCCGGCCGCAGGGCGGCCAGGAGGATGGGGGGCTGCTCCTCGGGGACCCGGCGCAGGGTGAACCCCCGGACCTCGAACGTCTCGTAGCTCTCGGTGATCTTCTCCCCCGTGAGTGCCCTCCGCAGGAAGCGGGCCATGTCCCGGGTCCTCTGATAGGGCTGGACGAACGGGATGCCGTTCCAGCGCTCGACGATCACGCTGGACGAGGAGCCCAACCCCATGACGAATCGACCCGGGGCGGCTTCACACATGGAGGCCACGGTCTGGGCCATGAGAGCCGGTCCCCGGGTGAAGGCGGGAATGATCGCCACACCCAGCCTGACCTGAGGTGCCCACTGCGAGGCCAGGACCAGGGGGGTGAAGCCGTCGGTGCCGTCGGCCTCCGAGGACCAGAAATCGTCATAGCCGAGGTCGGCCAGCTCGGCGAAGAGCTCCCTCTGTCGGTGCAGGGGACGATCGAAGGGGATGGTGATCCCGTAGCGGCGTCGAGGTCGTTGCTGGTCCTGGTTCATCTCCGGCCTTCCGTGGGTGCGGTCCCCCTGAAACCCCACCCGTCACCGGCCGGGGCTGGGACAAATGTAGAGCCCCGCCCCCCCTTGACCAGCACCGGGATCCTCACAGGACCCTCAGGGCCTCCACCGGGTCCCGTTCCCGCCGGGTGAGGGACCTCAGCACGGCCAGGTCCCCGTGGCGACGTCGGGCCATCTCCACCAGGTCGGCGATGACCAACTGGGACACCCCGGGGGGCAGGGCCGGGGTGTCCACCCCGACGCTGACGGCCAGGTCATCGAGATGGACGGCCATCTCGATCAGACGGGTGCGCAGATAGTCGGCCAGCTCCATGTCCATCGAACCCAGGACCCGAATGGGATCGGTGGGCTCCATTTCCGCCAGGCGGCGGGCGAGGTTCTCCCGCGAGCGGCCGAGGGTCTCCCTCACCGCCCGCCAGCCCGGGGAGGCCTCGGCCCGGGCCCTCTCCCTGACCGCCCGGTTGAGCCCGGAGTCGACATCGGGTCCGAGGTCGTCGAAGGCCAGGAAGTAGCCCGGGCCGTCAACCCCCTCCCCCCCGGCCGCGGCATCGGCTCCACCCTGGGGACCGGAGGTACCGGACGACCCGGCGGGTTCGGCCAGATAGGTGTCGACGTTGTTGACGGCCCGGGCCAGGTGGGCGGCCAGGTCCCCGACGGTCATGTGGGGCAGCACCGACGGGCGATCCCAGGTCCGACCCACGGTGGGATGGCCCACCAGGGTCGCCACGACCTCCGCCGTGGCCAGGAAGGCGGTCGTGACGTTCTCTTCGGATCCCATCGTCCCAAGATGCCACGGACTCCATCCCCCGGCATCCCCGGCATCCCCGGCGCTCGTTCCCGGCGAGAGAGATCACGTCCACCGTGGATGTCCCACCCCCGGCTCACAATTGGGGTCATGAACGGACGGAGACTGATCCTCATCGACGAGAGCACCCGCATCTGGAAGCTGGATCCCGCCACC
>JALSTE010000814.1 GCA_026983855.1 Acidimicrobiia bacterium | reverse complement strand
GGCCGGAACAGCTGTGGCCAGGGCCATCCAGCCACCAATGGCCAGGACCGCGATCAGGAGACCCAGACCCAGGGTTCGCACCACGCCCGGTATCCCCGAGCCGCTACCGCCCCCACCATCGGTCGCGGTACCGGTGTTGTCACGGTTGTTGAGTTGATCGAGGTTGGGGGTGAGATCGGTGGGGTCGGCCTGGGGGGCGAGGTTGGCCTCGGGAGCGGTGGTGGGTTCCACGATCTGGCCCACGGGGGTCTCATCCTGGGCGGGAGCCACCCCGGTCCAGGCCTCGGCCTGGGGTGAACCTCGACCCGGGGTCGGTTCGAAGGGGACCCACTGGCCGCCGATGTAGACCTCGGGCCAGGCGTGGTAGTTGCGACCGCGCACGATGAACTCGTCACCGGCCCTTTCGCCGGGGGTGAAACCGACGGCGACACGGGCGGGGATCCCCACCGACCGGGCCATGGCGGCGAAGGTACCGGCGAACTGCTCGCAGTAGCCGGTACGGTCGACGAACACGAACTGGGCCATTCGGTCCAGGCTGTGTCCCTCGGGAACGTCGGTGGAGTAGCCGTAGTTGTCCCGGAAGTAGTTCTGCAGGGCCAGGGCCTGGTCGTAGCGGGTGGGCAGGTCGGCCGTGAGATCAGAGGCCAGGGCTGCTATGTCGGGGCTGAAGTCAGTCGGCAGTTCGGTGTAACGGACCGCTATCGAGATCGGATCGGCGGTGTCGGCCGCCCTCAGCTCGGCCGGATCGAATACCGGGACCACCGACTGGACGGTGTATGTGAGCCCACTGGTGTCGCCCCTGGCGGTGACCAGGGTCGCCGACTCCGCGTCCCAGCGGGCGTCGGTGCCACTGAATCCGACGGCCTGGTAGGCGGCCGGGAGCCATATGTCACCCAGGTTGGACATGACGATCTCTTGGGTCACGACCTGGCCGTCGCCGGGCGGTGGCGCCAACACCCCGTCAGCGGGGCTGTAGGAGTAGCTCGAGCCCCACACACCACCGTCGAAGAGATCCAGTGCGGTCGTCCGCCAGTAGGCACCGACCTGGGATGAGGTGCGAACCCGGAACAGTTCCACGTCGGTCTGTTCGACGAGTCGGCCCCGGGCGTCGACCAGGGGGCTGAGCGTCACCCGGGTGCCCCCACCGTTTCCGTCGAGGGTGGTGAGGTCGATAACCGGGGATTCGCCCACCCCCGGCAGGAGGGGTCCGAACACGGCGGCGGCGAGCAGACCGCCGCTGAGCAGCACCAGGCCGTGTCGGAGTCGGGCCCGGCCCAGCCGGTCCTCGAATCCCCTGACCGTCAGGGAGGGGTTGGGGGGGAAGGCGATACGGAACAGCAGCAGGAAGAGGCCCACGGTGGACAGGAAGGCGATGGTGGTCTGGAGGCGGTACTGCGCCGTTCCCAGGATGGCGGTGAACACCACCAGGGTGGCGGCGGGGACCAGGGCCTCGACCGACGTCCTGATCCGGAAGGCGGCGATGTCGGATAGCTGGGCCATGATCCAGGCGGCGACCGCTATGGCCAGGACGAACCCGGTGAGGGCCTCGGTGGGGGCCTTCACCACTCCGAACGCGTCCCAGGCCTCGGAGAGGTCGGTTCCGGCCGTCCGCCAGGTCTCGGCCGTGGGGATGAGGAACCGGGTGGTTCCGGGGTAGATCACGGTGGCGAGGGTCGGGATCATGGCCACCGTGGAGGTGAGGATGCTGAGCGGGATCCCCAGACCGGCCCGGCGCAGCCCGGCGGCGACGAGATGGGAGATGGTCACCACGGCGATGACCCTGGGCAGGAAGCCGTGGCCGTCGAACAGCCTCACCAGGCCGGTGAGGGACACCACGCTCACCAGCCACAGGGCGAGTTCCGATCCGATGAGGGGCCAGCCGGGCGCCCGGGGTACGGCCGGGGCCGAGGTCGGGTGCTGCCCGCTGGACTGTGGACCCTGGCTCATCGGAGGCACCTCCGGTAGGGGTAATCCGGTGCCGACGGCCGGCCCCCGTGGGGGACCGGGCCGTCGGCACCGGACCTCAGGACCGCGACAACCCCGAGGCTTGCATGGGAACCCCGGAGGGGTGCCCGCGGATTCCGTGAACTCTCAACCGGGCGGTGGTTCACCGTGGGACCGCCCGGATCCGACCCGAGACCGCTCTCTCCCAACCCCCTGGGAAGTCCTCCGGGCCACCGATGGTCAGCAGGGTGGCGGTGGGGAAGGGACGGGTGACCCCCAGACGTTCCCGGCCCGGGGCCGAGCCGCGCAGGGTCGAGACCGCGAAGACCCGGCCGTAGCGGTTGCGCAGCCGGAGCACGGTCTCGACCTCGGAGGACGCCCCCTCTCCGAGAGAGGCCAGGAGGACCCCACCGGATCCGTCCCGTTGCAGCGAGGTGAGGGTCTTCGACAGGCTCCCCCGTCCCACCGGGTGGATGACGGCCAGGAAGTGGAGGAGGGCGTCGAGGTGGGCGCCGCCGGAGGAGAATCCCGAATCGCCGCCGTCGGTCGTCACCAGACGGATCAGGTCGTGGCGGCGGGCCGAGGCCGAGAGCACGCTGGCCGCCACCGTCACCGCGGTCTCGAAGCTGTCCCGGTCATGGGAGCCGGTGCGGTTGTCCAGCAGCACCGTGAGACGTCCCTGCCAGGGGACCTCGTGCTGACGGACCATGAGCTCCCCGTGGCGGGCGGTGGACCGCCAGTGCACCCGGCGGAGATCGTCCCCCACCGTGTACTGCCGGAGGGCGTAGAAGTCCTCGCCCGATCTACCCGAGGCGGTCGGCATGTGGGCCCCACCGTGGGGATCCTCGCCGCTGGTGTGGGGAACGGGGGCCACGGGCAGTACCCGGGGCAGGACGGTGATCTCGGTGGTCGATCCGGCGGCGACGTCGATCGAGGCCAGGGCGAAGGGGTCGGAGATCTCGATCGTCAGCGGTCCGAGCTGAAGCGGGCCCCGACGTGAGGTCGGCGGGCGGTAGGCGATGGTCGTCGTCTCGCCCCGGTCGAGGGGTCCGGCGGTCACGTCCACCCCACCGCTGCCCGCCACACGGTCCCGGATCCGCAGGATCGGTGATCTCCGTCCGACGTTGCTCAGGGAGATGTCCACCCGGCCCTCGTCCCCCACGTGGACACGCGCCGGGGAAACCCGGCGGCTGGCCCTGACCCGAACCCGGGTCAACCCCACCGAGATGGCGGCGAGAACAACCAGGGCCATGGCCCCGAAGCCGATGATGAACAGCTCCCACAACCCCAGGAGGCGGCCCACCGCGATCAGGACCCCGCCCAGAACGATGAGTAACCAGCCGTTTCGGGTGGGCACGGCCGACTCAGCCGTCCGCCGTGGCCGGGACGGCGGTCCGGGCCAGGATGTCGTCGATCACCGATCCGACACCGACGCCCTGCAGTTGGGCGTCGGGTGTGAGCACCAGTCGGTGGGCCAGGACGGGAACGGCCAGGGTCTTGATGTCATCGGGGATGACGAAGTTGCGGCCCTTGGAGGCCGCCAGCACCCGGCTGACGCCCTGGAGGTTCAGCGTGGCCCGGGGTGAGATCCCCAGGGAGAGGGCGGGATGGTCGCGGGAGGCCTCGGCCAGTTCGATGATGTAGTTCTGCAGGCTGGGTGCGATGTGCACCCGACGGGCGGCCCTGATCATGGAGACCACCTCTTCGGTCCCGACGACGGCCTCCACCGGGGGACCGCCGGCGGGATCGTCGCCGTGGGTTCTCAGGATCTCCAGGGCCGCCTCCCGGGCCGGGTAGCCCACCGAGACCCTCATCAGGAAGCGATCCAGTTGGGACTCGGGCAGGGGATAGGTGCCCTCGTGCTCGATGGGGTTCTGGGTGGCGATCACCATGAAGGGGACCCCGAGGCCGTAGCTCGTACCGTCGATGGTCACCTGTCTCTCGGCCATGGCCTCGAGGAGGGCGGCCTGGGTCTTCGGTGAGGCCCGGTTGATCTCGTCCCCCAGGACGATGTTGGCGAACACCGGTCCGGGCTGGAACTGGAAACTGGATGTGGACCGATTCCACACGTTCACCCCGGCGACGTCGCTGGGGAGAACGTCGGGGGTGAACTGGATGCGTCCGAAGCTGCAGTCGAGCGAACCCGCCAGGGCCTTGGCCAGGCTGGTCTTGCCGACCCCGGGAACATCCTCGATGAGGAGATGGCCCTCGGCTATCAGGCAGACGACCGCCAGTTCGATCACCTCGGCCTTGCCCTGGATCACCCGGGAGACGTTGGCGGTGATCCTTCCGAACAACTCCGAGAAGGACCGCCCACCGCCTCCGATCCCGTCGCTCGACCCGTTGCCCCGCGGTTCGGGGCTGCGGCCGGACTGCGTGGTCGGACTGAGGTCGCTCAACAGATTTCCTGATGTAACCGGCCGACCCGGCGTCGGCGCCGTTTCACGATCCTATTGGTTTCATGGTCGTTGTCGGGGTCGGGTCCCCCCGACCAGGGCAGCTCGGAGGTCCGGTCGTGGGGGAAACTGGGGTATCACAGCGGGGCGGGAGGAAGTCCGATGACGATGGAGCCGGGACGATGACACCGGAGTCGGGGGAGGGGGACAGTGGTGGCTCCCCGGTCGGGGGGCGAGGTCCGGGCGCGGTCGGAGGTCCGCCGGGGGCCGGTTCGGCGTCGGTGGTGGCGGTGGACATCGGCGGTACCAAGGTGGAGGCCGCCGTCGTCACCGCCGGGGGCGAGATTCGTGCCCGGAGGCGAATACCCACCCTGGGAGGGGAGGAGGACGAACACGCGCTCATGGACCGGTTGTCGGCCCTCCTGGTGGAGGTCCTCGGGGCCTGGGGTTCCCAGGGGGGTCATCCCCCCGATCGGTGCGGGGTCGGATGCGGGGGACCGATGACGCCGGGTGGGGAAACGGTCTCCCCGCTGAACATCGGGGTGTGGCGGGACTTCCCCCTCAGGGACCGCCTGGCCGAGGCCCTGACGTTCCCCCGACGCAACGTGGTCATCGACAACGACGCCAAGGCCCTGGCCCTGGCGGAGGGATGGTTGGGTGCCGCCCGGGGGGTCAGGGATTATCTGGCCATGGTCGTGTCCACGGGGGTCGGAGGCGGAATCATCCTCGGGGGCCGTCTGCTGGAGGGGGCCACGGGCAATGCCGGTCACATCGGTCACGTGATCGTGGCTCCGGGGGGTCGACTCCACGCCGGGATCCGGGGCTCGCTGGAGGGGGAGGCCTCGGGAACGGCGATCGCCGCCCTCAGCGGGGTCCCGGCGGCCGAGGCCGGGCCCGAGTGGCGGGAACGCACCGGAACGCTGGTGGGCCGGGCCGTCGGCGACGTCTGCAATCTCCTGGATCTGCGTCTGGCGGTGGTGGCCGGATCGGTCGCCCTGGGCTACGGCCGGCCGTTCTTCGAGGCGGCCCAGGCGGAGTTGGACCGGGTGGCCCGCCTGGACTTCAGCCGGGGGGCCCGGATCATCCCCGCCGGTCTGGGGGCCGACGGTCCCCTCCTGGGGGCGGCGGCCCTGGCCCTGCCCGCCGGACCCGCGCACTCGCGGCAATGGGTACCTGAACCGACCTCTGACTAGAGTCGGGATCATGGACCCGACCTATCCACCAGAAGCGGACGAGTACCGCGAGAAGATCAAGGCCTTCCTGGCCACCAACCTGCCCGAGGGGTGGAAGGGACTGGGTGCCCTGGGCCCCGAGGAGAGGGCGGAGTTCACCGAGAGGTGGCGTCAGACCCTGGCCGAGAACCACCTCCTGGGGCTCTCCTGGCCGACCGAGTACGGAGGCCCGGGCCTCAGCCCCCTGGAGAAGGTCATCCTGGCCGAGGAGTTCGCCAAGGCGGGGGTCCCCACGGGGGGACCCAACGACGTCTTCGGCATCGGCATGGTGGGCAACACCATCATCCGCTGGGGGACCGAGGAGCAGAAGAGGCACTTCCTGCCCCGCATCCTGTCCGGGGAGGATCGCTGGTGTCAGGGGTACTCCGAGCCCAACGCCGGTTCGGATCTGGCCAACCTCGGTTGCCGGGCCGAACTGGACGGGGACGAGTGGGTTCTCAACGGCCAGAAGATCTGGACGTCGGCCGGCCACCTGGCGAACTGGATATTCGTCCTGGGCCGCACCGATCCCGAAGCCCCCAAGCACAAGGGCA
>JALSTE010000813.1 GCA_026983855.1 Acidimicrobiia bacterium | reverse complement strand
GGGAGGCCACACCCCCACCAGCACCACTCAACCGCGGGAGGCCAGTTCCTCGGTGTGGCGATCGGGGTTGCGCCGGCGTACCCGGCTCACCACCACCAGGGCCGCCACCGCGAAGGCCACCGACACCAGGGCCAGGACCACGTGCACCACGATGAAGCCGACGGAGTTGTCGGCGCTGAAAACGTTCCAGATACGGGTACCCCACACCCAGATGGTCCACAGGGCGAAGGCACGCAACAGCCAGGTCTCTCCGGAGGTCATGGATGGCAGGCTAGCGGCACAGTCTCCCCGGTGGGATCACGATCTGAGCGCCGTCACCGGTGGAACGCGAAGGGCCACCACCGCTGGGACCAACCCGGCCACCAACCCCACCAGAATCGACACCAACCACACCTTCCCGAGTCCCGCCAAATCGAACATGGCGCGATGGCCGTTTCTCTCGGCCCAAAGTGTCACGCCCACCACCCCCACCGACACCCCGATCAAGGCACCCCTGAGCCCCACCAGCACACTGTGAATCATCAACTCCAAGGCTATGGCCGTACGAGGCGTTCCCAGGGCCCGCCTCATCCCTATCTCGGAGTACCGGGACACAACCCCTGATGCGGTGACCACCGCCAGCATCAGGCCACTGACCACCATCGCCACGATCGACACCGCCAAACCGGTTGCGCGCACCGACTCCTCCACCGACAGTCGAAAGTCCTCGGGATCCAACGGGCTGGATACCACAACCTGCCCAGGATCGTCAGGCCTCAGGGCCACCGCCACAACCGGAGCCACCCGCGTCCCCCAGCCAGGTGCGACCTTGATCACCACCGCCTCCGGCGTCCTGGCGGCCGATCCCGCCCCTCCGATGACGAGAATGTCCCCGGCCGCGTCCAACCGACGCTCGAGCCCGTCGAAAACACCCACGACCCGGTACCGTCCCTCCCCCACCACTATCTGCTGCCCGATACCCGACAGACCCACCGTCTCGATCAGGGAGGAGGGAATGAGGGCCACGGGGACCCCCACCAGTTCGTGGGCCCGACGGTAGGCGACACCAGCCACCATGTGGGGCTCGATAACCCTCAGAGCCTCGGGGGAGGCCAGCCGGGCTCCGGCGAATCGGGTGGCGGTAGTGTGTCTGACTCCGACCGTGGTCTCCACCCGATTCCCCAGAATTCCCACCGCATCAACTCCGACGAGCCGCCTCACGGACTCCAGCCCGCTCTCGGTGATCCAAGGCTCCGAGGTCCTGCTCTCGGCGGTGATTGTGGTCGCCAGCCGCTCGTCGAACAGATCCGATACCTGGCTCGACAGTGTGGTGGAGATGCTGGTGACACCCACGAACACCGCCGCACCAAGGGCCATGCCCATGGTCAGTACCAACGAGGCCAGACGGTTGGAGTCGGTGGCCGAGGCCGCCTCCCCCATAAGGTCCAGGATTATTCTCAGAGGTCTGCGTCCAGCCACTCAGACCAGCCTCCCGTCCTTCATGGTGAGTTGCCTCTGGGCGAACTCCGCCACCACCGGATCGTGGGTCACCACCACCACGGTGACACCTCGGGAGTTGAGGGACCGGAGTGTCTCCATGACCGTGCGTCCGGTGGCACTGTCCAGGTTTCCCGTGGGCTCATCGCAGAGCAGCAACCCGACATCACCCACCAGGGCCCGCCCCATGGCCACGCGTTGCTGCTCTCCGCCAGAGAGCAGACTCACGTCGGTCCGCCGGCGGGATTCGAGACCCAGGGCCTCGATCGCCTCATCAACTCGGCGTTTGCGCTCCCGGACCCGATGAGGGGTGTACAGCAGAGCCAGGCCAAGGTTCTGTTCCACCGTCCGGTGGGGCACGAGGTGAAACCGCTGGAACACGAACCCGATTCGTTCCCTACGAATGAGGGACCGCTCCGCCTCGGACAGGGTTGACACCAGCCGTCCCTCGAACTCGAGGACCCCGGAGTCGGGTGAATCCAGGAGCCCCATGATCGAGAGAAGAGTGGTCTTTCCCGAACCGGAGCGGCCCACCACCGACACAAACTCGCCGGGGGCGATGTCCACAGTGACTCCGGCCACCGCCCGAACCGGAACCGGGCCGTCGAACTCCCTGCCAACGTCTCGCAGCCGCAGAACCGGGGTTGCCCGACTCACCCGCCCTCTCCCGGGCCTCCCCCGAACAGGCCCACCACCACGAGATCACCGGGAATCAGGTCCCCGTCCACCAGGGGGGCGACCTCCACGAATCCACCGGCCGAGACACCGGTGGTCACGTCCACCAACCGGCTCCGCTCACCCCGACGATCATCGGGTCCGACCACCGTCACCGCCACCTCCGACTCCCGACCGTCGGTAAGGGCCGCCAGTGGAACCACCAGTACCTCGCCGGAGGTGCTCTCCGCCTTCACCACCGCCCGATAGGTGCGCCCGGCCTCCAGTTCCAGATCCACCGTCTGCCGGGCCTGAAGCATCACCGGTACCAGATCAGAGTCGGTGCCATTTCCGTCGGCGACAGCCCGGACCGGATCCTCCACGATCGCCTCGAGCTCACCGACCCCGGGAAGATCCTCGATGGTCGCCCGGTCCCCCGTCATCAGTAGTTCAAACGTGCCCCGATCGACCATGGCCTTGAATCTGCTGACGCCGTTTCCGGTTTCCCATAGAACCGTTCCCGGCGTCACCCTGTCTCCTACCTTTACCACCACCTTCGCCGGTCTGTCGTTCCAGCCGAGCCTCACCCAGAACTCCCCCGGCCTGAGAATGGCTCCACTCTTCAGTAGGGACTCGGCCAGGCGTGTCCGCGCCTCTGCCGCGGCCATCTCGGCCCCCCTGAGGTCGGCCTCGGCTCGGGCGATGGATGCGGTGTCAGCCGGTTGTTCCGCCCTCAGGGCGTCGAGAGTCGACCGACTGGTCTCCAAAGCGGCCTCCGCCGCCGCGATTTCGGATCGCAGCACCCGCAGTTCCTCGGGGCCACCGCCCTCACCCCGCGGGACCTCGAAACCCCGACGGCGATAGTAGCCCTCCAACGCCCTCTGGGTGGCCGGGCCGAACACGCCATCCACCTCAAGACTCTCACCGTCGGCGACGAGAATCTGCTGGAGTTGGGTGACGTCATCTCCCCGATCCCGGTAGTGGATCTCACGGTAAAAGGGAAACCGGGCCTCGACCGCGAAAACGGGTCTTCCGTCCAGGGAGAACAGGTGATGGCCGTTGCCCACCTCGGACCCGGGTCGCAACTCCAGGTCGGTCACCACTCCACCGAGGCCGTCGGGGAGCGTGACCTCTCGGATCTCAACCACCGGCTGCACCCTCATCACAACCTTCGCCGACAGGGATCGCCTCTCGACGGGAGCGGTTGCGATCACGGGCAGGTCAGAGACCGAGCCCGTGGTTGTCGGCAACTCCCCCGACCGCAATAACGCGAATGCGATGAGAGCACCCAGCAGGAGCACACCGACTGAGTTGGTGAAACCACGAACGCTCAAGGATTCTGACCGTTCCCCTGGGCCCGCGTCGAGGGAATCTCCGCCACAGCAGCTCTCAGTTCGGCCACCATCGGCGCCAATTGGTCCCAGTTCCGGGACAACTCCTCCTGCCAGTTCTCCCGGAGGATCCTCTCCAGCACGGGCTGCGGCAGACTCGTTTCACGGCAGCGGGACCAGGCCAGAGCCAATTCCACCTCCTCATCGCTGGGCTTGGGAAACATCGTCTTGAGTTCTCGGGCCACGACCGGGCCCTCCGGGGTGAAGTTGCCCACCGGCCATGGCCACCGATAGCCCAGGGCATTTAGCTCGGGCTCGATACCCACCGATTTGAGTGCCTCCGGTAGCCCGGGGTAGAGATGCGGGCCCCGACCACTTGTCATGAGCTCCAGGAACGATCTCGTCTGCCCGGGTTGTCCGTATTCGGAGAGGGCACACGCAACGAGACTATTCACCCGGTCGGCCAAGACCGTCCTCACCCTGGCAGCAGTCTCCTGCTCGAGGACGTCCATCCTCGCCTCCAGCTCCTCAACCCCATCGGCCTGGCGGCTTCGAACCGCAGTGCACAGCTCGAAGACCCGATCGTACTCGGGATCTTCCCCACCGCCCGAAATCACGACCATGTGGGAGGGATATGACTCCAGATCGACTCCCAGCATTCCCAACCGACGAGCCTCCCGCGGGTTCGTCGGTCCCACTCCCCAAGTGGTCAACCGCGGCAGATCCCAGAAGCTGGACAGAGCCATACTCCTCCACTGGGGGAACCCGTGGTTGGCGAAACACGATTTCTCATGTTCCAGGAGGGCATCGTAGTACCCGGCCAGCAAAGGGATCGGGTCCTCTGGGGCCTCCGCCGCGATCTGGCGGTCAACCGTTACCTCGACCTTTTCGTCACCCGGCTGGACACCATCTGCTGCATCCTGGGCAATACCGTTCCCATTAGCGATCTCGCCACTGGGGTCACCTCCGTATTCCCGGAGTTCACCATAGAGAATAGCCACCCCTATGCTGGCGGTTACGACAAGGCCCAAGAATAGCTTCGCCGCCTTGCCTCGACCCATCAACATCGATTTCAGCTCACGAAGTGGATTCAATATAGGATTTCATACGAGAAGTTACCTCGTCGAGTTGATTTCCATATTCGGACAGGATCTCACTTCGCGCCTCTTTCTGAAGATCGAGGAGGCGAGTCACAAAGTCAACCTTATCCCCACACTCAACATACTTGAGGGCCAGTTCAACTTCTGGTTCAGAAGGGTGATAGATCTCTACTGGTAGATCAATAACAAAACTCTCGCCAGGATTCGGCTCTCTTTGGACCTCCTCTCCTGAACCGTCATTCGAATACTGTCCGGGCGGGATCCCCAGAAATTCCATCACCTCAGACCACGAGGACAGTCCCATCAACTTGTCTACGTCGATACCAGTCTTGTCAGCCAAGCAGGCCATTCGCTCCGCCACGAGAGGACGGAGAGAACCATCAACCGCGGTAAGAAAGGCCTGGCGAGCCTCATTTCGCAACTGAAGTGAGGTCTCAAGAAGGGGACCAAGGTCCGTGCCCACCTCGGATTCAGCTTCGAGACGGCACTGTTCCATGGCCTCGGCGAAGGCCGGATCACGGCTACGGATCTGCCCAGCCTGAGTGGTCCCGAACCGGGTGTCGATCCCCAGCAGGCCAAACTCGCGGGCCTCCTGGGGGGAGTTGGGCCCCAGTTCAGCGGGATTGATGCTGACCACCCCGCGTTGTTCAGCGGTGGTGCCTCCCTCCTGATAGAGATCCTGAGCGACTCTATCCATGTCAAAGCCCTGGGCCGCTACGCAGTCAGCGCGGCGGGCGTTGATCTCCCGACGCAGAGCCCGCTCCAACCTTTCGGCCTCCAGGAAGGGATCCACCGGGGCCACCTCCCCCGCGGATCCGTCGGAGGGGATGAGCCCGGCGGAATCGATGCTCTCCCCGTCGCCTCGACCACCGGGAGAACCGGCAGGGGTCGGGGCCTGCACCCTGGAACTCCCCTGGTGGACCACTGAATCCGTCGACACGTTCTGTCCGTCTCCCGGTGATCCTCCCGGACTGCAGGAAGTCAACACCAGTACCAGAGCCACCAGCCCGAAGACCGAGGCACTGACGGACCCCGCCCTGCCGGCCAGCAGGCGGGGGACCGCCCGCCCAGCGGGTGCCGGCCCCCCGGACATGGCCCCTCCCAATCTCGGTCGGCCCCAGCCGACCGGCATGGTCGTCGACGATTTCAACCCGCCCCACCAGCACACCATGAGAGAAGTCTAACTAGTGATCTTGATGAACCTCGAAGAACCTCGAAAGTCACCACATTTCCCCCGTGAATATCATCACCGACTTTTCTCACCTAGCGACCCGCCGCACCCGATGAATTAATCTTACGCCTACACCATTCAGGCGTCAATACGGATTACACAATTATCAGGGCAACTGCAGCTTCATCCATCATGGACAGTCCCCCGAACCTACACGGCGGTCGGGACCCAACCTGGTCGCCCGGGGGCGGCTTCCCGGGCGGCGGCTATGTGGGACCGGGCGTCCAGACCCGGGTTGAACATCCGGCGGACCGAGATCTTGGCCTGGGCCGCGGCATCCCCGGGGTAGCCCGCCACCTCATCGGCCAGGGCCCGGGCC
>JALSTE010000812.1 GCA_026983855.1 Acidimicrobiia bacterium | reverse complement strand
CGGCCCGGCCCGGCTGACCCAACTGGTTCTCCCCCACATGAGGCGGCAGGGCAAGGGAAGGATCGTGAACGTCTCCTCGATGGGCGGGAGGATCTACACGCCGTTGGGCTCGTGGTACCACGCCAGCAAGCACGCCCTGGAGGGTTGGTCGGACTGTCTGCGACTCGAGGTGAAGGGTTTCGGCATCGACGTGATCATCATCGAACCCGGCGTGATCGAGACGAGTTTCGGTGACGTCATGGTGGAGCCGATGCTCGAGCGATCGGGGTCCACCGCCTACGCCGAACTCGCCCGCCGGGTGGCCCGGGCCACGGTCGCCAACTACGCCCCGGGCCGGGGCTCACCACCATCGCTGATCGCCGGGGTGATCTCCAGGGCCCTCAGATCCCACCGGCCGCGCACCCGCTACGTCGCCGGGAAGTACGCCCGCCCCATGATCGGACTCCGCAGGACATTCGGGGACAAGGTGTTCGACCGCGTGGTGATGCGCGCCTACTGACGATCGCGCCTGCTCCGGCGGGAGTCGACTCCGGTCGGCCCCGGACCTCATCGATCTGGTCGGTCGGATCGCCGCCGTCTCCACCGTCGATGACACCGAGTCAGTACGGCTGCGGGGGAGCCCGTCCGCTACACCCTGCCGTGCGTCCCGGATACACCGAGTCAGTACGGCTGCGGGGGAGCCTCCCCCAGGGTGGACACCCTCTCCCCGTAGCGGGAGTGGGGCCAGTAGTCCCACACCGCGTGGTGCTGGGTGCAGTAGTTGTCCCACAGGGTCAGGGTGCCCGGCTCCCAGCCCACCCGGCACCACAGGCGCGGGGTGGTGGCAACGTGGTCGAACAGCATCTTCAGGATGGCCCTGCTCTCGGCCGGTTTCAGACCCCGGATCCTGGTGGTGAAGCCGCTGTTCACGTTCAGGACCGCCCGGCCGGTGTCGGGGTGGCGGGTCACCACCGGGTGCTCGCTGCGGGGATAGCCCCCCTCAGGGGGTGTGCTCCCGTAGTTCCCGACATAGGGCAGTCCCCCATCGTGGACGGCTACCTTGCCCCGGAGGAACTCCTTCATGGGATCGCTCAACAGCTCGTGGGCCAGGTACATGTCGGCGAACAGAGTGTCCCCGCCCCCCACCTCGGGGGTCTCGGTGACGTAGAGCAGCGAGGCCCGGGGTGGGATGGGGTCACAGGTGACGTCGGCGTGCCAGGCGTCCCCGGCCGTGTAGGGGGAGTCCCCGGTGGTCTTCACCACCAGGATCTCGGGGTCCCCCTCGCGGGAGTGGTTCATCGGATGCACGTGGAGGGTCCCGAAGTGGCGCCCGAAAGCCTTGTGCTGCTCCCGGGTCAGCTGCTGGTCACGGAAAACCAGGACCTGCCACTCGGCCCAGGCCCGGCGGATCTCCGCCAACTGTCCAGGCTCCGGGGGGCGGGAGAGGTCCACCCCACCCACCTCGGCCCCCATGTGGGGGGTGAGGGTGCGCAGGGAGATGGTCTCGTACCCGGTGGGCGCCTTCACCTCGGCTGGGTTCATGGTCCTGGCCACGACTGGGCCCCCTTCATCAGGTGGTGGGTGTGGGGGAGATTCCGCTTCCGGCGGTCGGGAACACGACCGGGACGCTACGGGGTCCCCGAACCTGGCCCCCGGCCCAGGTGACCCGCCCGGGGTCCTCGAGTTCGAATTCGGGGATGGCCCTCAGCCATTCCTCCAGGGCCACGGTGAGCTCCATGCGGGCCAGATTGGAACCGGCGCAGCGGTGGATCCCCACCCCGAAGGCCAGGTGGCGGTTGCGGGCCCGGTCGATGATGAACTCGTCGGCCCGCTCGAACACCTCCTCGTCCCGGTTGGCGGCGGGAAAGGCCATGAGCACCCGGTCCCCCGCCGCCACCGGACAGCCACCCACCTCGGCGTCCCTGGTGGCGATGCGGGCCATGGTCACCGGTGAGTAGAACCTCAGGAACTCCTCGATGGCGAGGGGCCACACCTCGGGGTCCGACACCATCCGCCGCCGGTCCCCAGGGTGGGTGGCCAGGTGGAGAAGGGACGAGCCGATGGCACTCCAGGTGGTGTCGGTCCCCGCCACCAGGGTTAGAGCCGCCTCACCGATGATCAGCTCCTCGGGCATGGGTTCCCCGTCCACCTCGGTGGCCAGGAACAGCGACAGGAGATCGTCACCGGGGTCGGCCCTCCGCTCCTCGATCTGGTCCCGGAGGAAGGCCACCAGCTCGTCTATGGCCTTCTGGCGGCGGGGAAGGTCGTTGGCGAACTCCAGGATGCTCCGGACCCAGCCCACGAACTCATCACTGCGCTCCTCGGGGACACCGAGCAGGAACCCGATGATCCGGACCGGGATCTGCTGGGCGTAGTCGGCGGCGGCATCGGCCCGGCCCCGGCCCCTGAAGCCCTCCAGCAGACGCCGGCACAGGGCCCGGGTCCGCGGTTCGTAGGACTCCACCGCCTGGGGGGACATGGCGGGGAGGAGGAGCTTCCGGGTCCACGAATGGAGGGGAGGGTCGGCCGTGATGGGAGGCGCACCGCCCACCGCCAGGGGGCTCTCCTCGTTCTGGGGTACCCGGACCACGCTCACCCCCCGACTCGAGGTGAACGTCTCCCAGTCCCGGGCCGCGGCCACCACGTCGGCATACCGGGTGGGCAACCAGGAGCCTCCGTAGAGTTCGGAGTGGGCCACGGGACACTCCCGGGCCCGGAACCGCCTCCAGTAGGGCGCGGGATCGCGGACGAACTCCTCACCGAAGAGGTCGTAGTCACCACCGGCCACCCCCGCCGCCGGGTCTCCGTGCACATCCGTGGTTTCCGTGGTCATGTCGTCTCCGTGGTCATCGGCACATTCCCCTCAGTTGTCCGGCCGCAGGTGACACCCGGGGTGCGGCGGACCTCCCCGTCCCCAATCCGGCACGAGTGTAACCAAGTGGATACACTCGGCGCCAGTGATGACCACCCACGCTCCCGACCGACCCCAGGGCCGCCAACAGGTGGTCCGGGCCCTCAAGGACGCCGCCCGTGATCTGCTGCGGGAGAAGGGCTCGCGCTTCAGCGTCAGGGAGGTGGCCGAACGGGCCCGGGTGAACCACGCCCTCATCTACCGGCACTTCGGGTCCAAGGAGAACCTGATAACCGCCACCATGGCCGAGGCGGCCCGGAACCGCCTGGCCGATCTCCGGTCCGGTCGGTCCCCGGTCGAGATCTACACCCGGGACACCCCCGAGTCGGCCACCATCCTGGCCCGCCTGATCATGGACGGGGACACCGACCTGGTCGCCACCCATCCGGTCATGGACGCCCTGGTGGCCATGGCGGCCGCGGATGACCGCCCTCCCCGACGACCACCGGCGGAGATCCGGGCCGCGGTGGCCGGAGCGCTGATCCTGGGTTGGGCCATGTTCGGGGATTTCCTCGGTCCCACCGCCGGGGTGGAGTGTCGCGCCGAGGCCACTGAACTGGTCGACAGGTTGGTCTCGGCCCTGCTCTCGGGTGGTATCGACATTCCCGAGGCTCAGGCCGATCCCCCCACTCGGGATCCGCAGCGAGACCGATGACCCCACTCCAGCCCCGTCACCTGCTCCCCCTCACCGGGGAGGACCCCGCCGGTGAGGCGGTGTGGACCCCCACGGCCACCCTCACCTGGGTCGAGCTGGAGAACCGGGCCCTGCGCCTGGCCCACGCCCTGGGCACGCGGGGGGTCGCCCCGGGCGAACGGTGGGCGGTCCTGGCCCACAATCGCGTCGAGTGGCCGGAGTTCCTCATCGGCAACGCCCGGGCCGGTACCAGGATGGCGCCCCTCAACTGGCACCTGAGGGACCGGGAGCTGGCCGAACTGCTGGTGGACTCCGGGGCCCGCCTGCTGGTGGTGGACGATTCCCTGGAGGAGACCGGGCGCCGGGCGGCCGAGATGGCGGGTCTCGACGCTGATGCGGTGATGGTGCTCGGATCCACCTACGAGTCGTGGCTGGCCGGTTCCCCCGACAGCCCGCCCTCCGAACGACCGATGGGTTCCTCGCTCCTCTACACCGGAGGGACGACCGGGCGCTCCAAGGGGGTCACCCGTTCCGACGCCTCCGGCCCGGTTTCCCGATGGGCCGACCGGGGTTCGGCGTGGGGGAGTCAGGCCCGACTTCCCGGGCGGGGCGTGGGCCTGGTGACCACACCCATGTACCACTCCCTGGCCCAGGGCTTCGTGGCCGCGGCCCTGGCCCGCCGCCACACCCTGTCGATACTGCCCCGGTTCGATCCCCTGACCACCCTGGCCGTGATCGAGGCCAGGGGAGTCACCTCCACCCCGATGGTCCCCACCCAGTTCATCCGCCTCCTGAAGCTCGAACCCGAGATTCGATCCCGCCACGACCTGGGCTCCCTGGAGTGGGTGCTGCACACCGCCGCCCCCTGCCCCCCGTGGGTCAAGAGGGAGATGATCGACTGGTTCGGTCCGGTGATCTACGAGCTCTATGGCTCCTCGGAGGGAACCGGTCCGGTGATCTGCTCCTCCCGGGAGTGGCTGGAACATCCCGGAACCGTGGGACGGGCCTCGGACGCGCTCACCCTGTCCATCGTCGACGACGACGGCCGCGACCTCCCCCCCGGTGAGATCGGCACCATCTACGTCCGGCGCCACGACGGCGCCCCCGAGTACCACGGCGACCCGGCCAAGACCGCCGCCTCCCGCCTGCCCGACGGCCGGTTCACGGTCGGGGATCTCGGATGGCTCGACGGGGAGGGCTTCCTGTACCTGGCCGACCGGAGGGTTGACCTCATCATCACCGGGGGGTCGAACGTCTACCCGGCGGAGATCGAGGGGGTCCTGAGCGAACATCCCGCCGTGGCCGACGTGGCGGTGTTCGGGATCCCCGACGAGGAGTTCGGTGAGCAGGTGAAGGCGGTGGTGGAACCGCTACCGGGGACCGACCCGGACCCCGATGAGATCCTGGCCTTCGCCCGGGAACGCCTGGCGGGATTCAAGACTCCCCGGAGCCTGGACCTCGTGGACCGGCTACCACGAGAGGCCCACGGCAAGCTGAAGAAACGTCTGCTGCGCGACCCCTACTGGACCTGAGACCGGGACCCAACCGCCCACTGCCCGCTTCTCAGAGTTCGGCTGAGGAACCGGGAGGCGGTCAACGGGACGGCGCACCCGCCACCGGCCGCGGACGGGCATCAGAGATCGGCGAGGAAGACCGGCCGCGGACGGGCATCAGAGGTCAGCGAGAAACACCAGCAGGTCAGCCCGGTCCTCCCCGGCCAGGGCCATGAACCTCTCCCGGGACGCCGCCCCCTCACCCCCGTGCCAGAGGATCGCCTCCTCGACCGACCTGGCCCGGCCGTCGTGGAGGAGGGTGGTCACCCCGTTGACCAGTGAGTTGAGCCCCAGACCCCACAGCGGCGGGGTACGCCACTCCCCTGCCTCGACACCCGTCTCCAGGGGAGGGGCGGCCAGAGCGGCCCCCATGTCGTGCACCAGCAGATCGGTGTACGGCCAGATGGACTGCCCCGACACCGAAGCCATCTCCACGTCGCCGGTACGAAGGTTCGGCGTGTGGCACGATGCGCAACCTATGGCCTCGAAGACCGCCGCACCCCGCCGGGACCGGGGATCGTCGGGGTTCCGCCGGGCCGGTACCGCCAGTCCCCGGGCGTAGAAGGCGGCGAGCTCGAGGGTCCCGTCGTCCACCTCGGCCCGATCCGGCCCGACCAGGGGAGAGGTCATGATGCCCATGTCGTTGGCGAAGGCGGTGGCCGCCTGGACCACGACACTCGGGGTGCTCGCCCGCCACCCGAAGCGACCGGGAACGACCTCCCCACTCACCGGATCGTTCACCATCCGCAGACGGCCGGAGATTCCGTCCCCGTCGATGTCATCGGGATCCGACGCCTCCGCCAGCACATCCTCGGGAACGGCCTCGAGCAGTCCGAGACCGATCACCGGCGGGGCCACCCGCAGCAGCAGACGGGCCTCCGGATCCGAATCCACGATGGTCACCTCGGGGGACCTCAGCGTCACCGTGCGACCATCTGGGTACCTCACCCGGTGCTCGACCCACACCACCCGGACCCGGCCGTCAGGGGCCCCACCGGAGACCGAGAAGCTGTCGAAGTGGTCACCGACCAGTTCCCTGGCCGCGGTGTTCCCG
>JALSTE010000811.1 GCA_026983855.1 Acidimicrobiia bacterium | reverse complement strand
CCACACCTTCTGGCCGTTGACCGTCCACTCGTCGCCGTCCAGCACCGCCCGGGTGGCCAGACCGGCCACATCGGACCCGGCGTTGGGCTCGCTGAAGAGCTGACACCAGATCTCCTCTCCCGTGAACAGAGGGCGCAGGTAGCGTTCCTTCTGGGCCTCACTGCCATGGGTGTGAACCGTCGGGGCGCCCATGCCGTAGCCGATGGGATTGCGGTAGTAGGGACCCGGTGCCCCGGCCCGGGCCAGGCGGCTGTTGACCACCGACTGGAGTTTGGGGCTCAGCCCGAGTCCACCGTGGCCCCGGTCGAAGTGGACCCAGGCCAGTCCCAGGTCGAACTGGGCCCCGAGGAACGCGACGGCGTCGTTGACGTCGTTGTCGGCCAGGAGCTGCTCGCACAGCTCGAGAACCTGGGTCTCCTCGGTCGATGGGGTGCTCATCTGGGATCTCCGGGCCGAGTGGGTGGGGCAGGGCGCGGACCGGCCGAATCCGGGCCCCGTTTCAGTGTGACACCCGGCCCGACCGGGTCACCAAACCGGGGGCAGCAGTAGGGACGGCCGGGCGTGGGCCCGATCGGCTCGGCCGGGCGTCGAGGTCACCCGACTGGGGTCAGGGAGTCCGGCGTTCCCAGAGGACATGGGTGCCGAGGGAACCGCCATGGTGGGCCTCGGCCGCCCCGACGGGGTCGAAGCCCGGGAGGAGAGCCGGATCCGATGCCCGGTGGAGGAACCTTTCCATGACCTCGTCGGTGGCCGGGAGCACGCAGCCCCGTCCGTCGGTGCCGTGCAGGACCAGGAGGCTCGGGGCCTGCCCCGGCGGTCCCCTCCGCCCCCCTCCTCCCCCGAGGAGCGATGCGTCACGGAGCGAGGGTGCCGCTCTCCGGCCGTAGCGGTGCACGAGCTCCACCCGGCTCATCTCGTACCAGTCGACCGACTCGGTGTAGCCGTCGCCCCTGGTCTTGCCCACCCCGGTGTCGTCGATCCGGATGTCGGTTATGGAGCGCGACCCCAACTCGCGTCGGCAGACCCGGGCGGCCAGCCAAACCCCGGCCAGGGTGAGGACCAGCACTCCGGTCACGACGAGCCCGGTCACGGATGGTCAGTTCAGTCGGGCCCGGAGGCGGACCGCCGCGGCCTCCATGTCGGCGGTGCTGGAACCGTCGTCGGCGGCCAGTCGGGCCATCGACTCCAGCTCATCGGCCGCCTCGTCGAACCGTCCCGCCCGTACCAGGGTCTTCACCAGCACGGTGTCGAGGGATCGACCCCCGATCCCGGTGTGACGTCGAAGTCGCAGGACGTCGGCCAGGGCCGAGTGCCGGCGGTTGCGTCGGTGGGCCTCCTGCAGGTTGGCGATCACCCGGGTGACGGTCAGCCGGTCGGGTGTGGCCTGCAGGTAGGACGGACTGAAGCGGGTGGAGGGGGGGTGGAGGGTCTCGAAGATGCGACGCGCCTCGGCGGGTGAGACACTTCGTCCCCCGGCGAACACGTCGATGAAGACCTCGCGGTCCAGAGGATCGCCGACCAGCACGTGTCCGGGCATTCCGACCACCCGGGCGGGTATTCCGGCCAGGCGACCCACCCCGACGGTCAACACGGCCAGGGTGACCGGAAGTCCACGCCGACGGTCCAGAACCCGGTCCAGGTAGGAGTTCTCGGGGGCGCCGTAGTCCTCGGTGTCGCCCCGGAATCCGAGTTCCCGGAACAGCCACTCGACCAGGGAGGGCAGGGTGGGGGGATCTGTACAGGCGGCCATGGCCCGCAGATCGGTGAGCCGGGCCTCGACGTCCACCTCGCCGGGACGGGCGTGGGCCCCGATCAGCAGGGTCGCCTCCAGGAGTCGCTCGGCCTCCCAGACCCCGTCCGTGGTCAGGTCGTCGTGTCCCATGAGGGAGGCGAAGCGACGTTCGATGGCTACCCGTTGGGCCCGGGTGGAGGGCCGCTCACCGGGTCCGCTGTCCATGGGGGATTCTTCGTCCATGGGATCTCGCCATTCGGGGGTAGTCAGGTCCACCCGCGGTGGACCGTGTCATATCGTCCGGCCGGCCTCGGACCAGTAGCGGTCCTTCAGGAGCCGCTTGTACAGCTTACCGGTGGGATGACGGGGCAACTCGGGCTCGAAATCCACCGACCGGGGACACTTCACGTCCGCCAGCGCATCCCGGCACCAGGCGATCAGCTCCCTCTCCAGATCGGGACCTGCGTCGGCCATGTCCATGGGCTGGACCACGGCCTTGACCTCCTCGCCGAACTCGTCGTGGGGAACCCCGATCACCGCGGCGTCCATCACCTTGGGGTGCAGGATCAGGCGGTTCTCGGCCTCCTGGGGATAGATGTTCACCCCCCCGGAGATGATCATGAACGCCTTGCGGTCGGTGAGGTAGATGAACCCGTCCTCGTCCATGTAGCCGACGTCTCCCAGGGTCGACCAGTGCTCGTTGTCGGGATGCCGCGAGTCCCGGGTCTTCTCCTCGTCGTCGTGGTAGGTGAACTCACCCCCACCCTCGAAGTAGATGGTGCCCGACTCCCCCACCGGCACCTCGTTGCCCTCGTCGTCGCAGATGTGGACGATCCCCGAGAGGGCGGTGCCCACAGTGCCCGGATGGCTCAGCCACTGTTCGCTGTTGCAGTACACGAACCCGTTGCCCTCCGAGCCGGCGTAGTACTCGTGCACGATGGGTCCCCACCACTCGATGAGATCGCTCTTGACCTCGCGGGGGCAGGGAGCGGCGGCGTGCACCGCCATGCGGTGACTGCTGAGGTCGTAGCGTTCCCTGACCTCGGGGGGCAGCTTGAACATCCGGATGAACATCGTGGGAACCCACTGGCTGTGGGTGACCCGGTGCTTCTCGATGAGCCTGAGGGCCTCCTCGGCGTCGAACTTCTCCATCACCACGACCTTGCCTCCGAGTCGCAGGACCGCCATGCAGAAGCGCAGCGGGGCGGCGTGGTACAGCGGGGCCGGGGACAGGTAGACCATGTCGGAGTCGAAACCCATGAGCATCTGGACCAGGGTCAGCAGCCCCGGCGGTTCCCCGTACTCCACCTCGGGCAGGGGCACGAGCACCCCCTTGGGCCGTCCGGTGGTGCCCGATGAGTAGAGCATGTCGGCCCCCTCGGCCTCATCGGCGATGGGGGTGGTGGGAAAGCCACCCACGACCTCCTCGTAGGAGTCGTGGCCGGCGATCGGACCGTCGATCGACAACCGGGCCTTCACCCAGGGGGTCATCGTCACGATCTCCGTGGCCACCGCCGCCATCTTCGCGGTGGTGATGAAGACCTCGGACCGGGAATTGTCGACGATGTAGGCCGTCTCCTCCGCTCCCAACCGGGTGCTGATGGCGGTGTAGTAGAGCCCGGCCCGGTGGGCGCCCCAGGCCAGGACGAAGTACAGGGGGTGATTCTCGGCCATGAAGGCGATGTGGTCGCCCTTCTCGAGTCCCACTGACCGGAAGTAGTGGGCCAGTTGATTGCTCCGGGCCTCGAGCTCGGCGTAGGTGACCTCGACTCCCGATGGCTCCAGTACGTAGGCGACCTTGTCTGGTGAATTTCTGGCGTGTGTCCCCGGATGCATGGCCCGAAAGGTAGCAACGCCGGGCCCCGGCTCCCATTCGGAGCACACGTCCCCGGGTGGGCCACCTTGGGGGATAATCGGCGTATGGACACACGACGGGGGCCGGTGCCCCACTCGAAGCCCCACCCGTTCCTGGAGGGCCCCCGACCGGCCGCCTTCGCCCACCGGGGAGGGGCCGGGGACTGGCCCGAGAACACCATGCCGGCGTTCCAGAACGCCGCTGACCTGGGGTTCAGCTATTTCGAGACCGATGCCCACGTGACCTCCGACGGGGTCGTGGTGGCCTTCCACGACGAGTCCCTCGACCGGGTCACCGACCGGTCCGGACTGATCGCGGAGTTGACCTGGAGTGAGGTGTCGCAGGCCCTGGTGGGGGGATCCGAGCGGGTTCCGGCCCTGGAGGAGCTGCTGAGCTCCTTTCCCGGGGTGAGGTTCAACATCGATCCCAAGGCCGACCGCTCCGTCGGACCGCTCATGGACCTGCTCGACCGACGAGGGGACCTGGACCGGGTCTGCATCGGATCCTTCTCCGACTCCCGTCTGCGGCGCATCGGCGAGGAGTACGGCGACCGGGTGTGCCTGGGTCTGGGTCCCCGGGCCATCGGTCGCCTCAAGGCTCGGTCCCTCGGTCTGCCCCTGGGTGAATTCGGGGGCCGTTGCGCCCAGGTTCCGGTGGCGGTGAGGGGTGTTCCCCTGGTGACCCGCCGCTTCGTGGAGACCGCCCACCGGGCGGGGGCCGTGGTTCACGTGTGGACCGTGGACGAACCCTCCGAGATGGAGGGCCTACTCGATCTCGGGGTGGACGGGATCATGACCGACCGCCCGAGGGTCCTCCGCGATGTCCTCCGTCGCCGTGGTCAGTGGGAGGGGGCGTGACGGGGCAGCCCCAGGCTCCGGGGCTCGAGGCGTTCCTGTCCGAGGTCAGATCGGCCCTGGGGTCCGCCGCGGTCCTGAACGACCCCGACGTGGTGTCCGGGCACACGACCGACTGGACCCGGAGGTTCGTGGGCCACTCCCCCGCTGTGGTCCGCCCCCGGGACACCGCCGGGGTGGCGGACACGATCCGCTCCGCCAACCGTCACGGGGTGGAACTGGTGCCCCAGGGCGGCAACACCGGGCTGGTCGGGGGTTCCGTGCCCACCCGGGGTGAGGTGGTGCTCTCCCTGCTGGGGTTGGACCGGATGGGTGAACCCGACCCGATCTCGCTGCAGATCACCTGCGGGGCGGGGGTCACGCTGGGTGCCCTGCAGAGGAGGGTGCGCGCCCATGGCCTGGGTTTCGGCGTGGACCTGGCGGCCCGGGACTCCTGCACCCTGGGGGGGATGGCGGCCACCAACGCCGGGGGGATCCATCTGGTCAGGTACGGGCCGATGAGGAACCAGGTCGCCGGCATGGAGGCCGTGCTCGGAGACGGAAGCGTGGTTTCCCATCTGGGAGGGCTGGACAAGGACAACACCGGCTACGACCTGTCCTCCCTGCTCACCGGAAGCGAGGGCACGCTCGGAGTCATAACGGCCCTGAGACTCAGGTTGCGCCCCGTTCCCACCCACCGGGTCCTGGCCCTGGTGGGATGCCCGGACGTGGCCGGGGCGGTGGAACTGGCTTCGGGAATCAGACGGGGGCTGGGTTCGGTTCACGCCATCGAGGCCGTCTTCGGGCCGGCCATGGAGCTGGTCGAGAGGCACCTGGGGCGCAGGGCGCCCATCAGGGCCGAGGGTGGATGGCTGCTGGTGGAGGCGGCGGAGGTGGGCCGGGACCCCACCGACGATCTGGCCGGGGTGCTCGAGTCCGGTCCGGACTGGGTGACCGATGTGGCGGTGGCCACCGAAGATCCCACCACCACCAGGCTGTGGGAGTTCCGCGAGAAGTTGACCGAGGCCATCGCCGTGACGGGGATCCCCCACAAGTTCGACGTGTCGGTGCCCCTGCCCCGGATGGCGGATTTCGTGGAGGAGGTGACCTCCGGTCTGGCCGGGCAGTTCCCCGGGGCCCAGGTCTACGTGTTCGGTCACCTCGGCGACGGGAATGTGCACGTCAACGTGATCCTTCCCGAATCGACTGCCGTGGAAACGGCCGAGGCTGAACCCGGACCCGAGGAACTGGTGTTGACACTGGCCGCCGGATTCGGGGGCTCGATCAGTGCCGAGCACGGCATCGGCACCGCCAAGCGGCGGTATCTACCCCTGGTGCGCTCGCCCGAGGAGATCTCCGCATTCGTTCGGCTCAAGGCGGCGTTGGACCCCGGTGGGACCATGAATCCGCACGTGCTGCTGCCCTGAATCCCCCCAGTTCGGGGACTTTTTCGGTGCAGGGGAGAGAAAACCCCCGGAAATCCACCATTTCCCCTCTCCCAGGGTGTTCACTACGGCGTCCCCTTAACACAGGAGTGTTCAACACAATGGCAACCAAGGCGGAGCTCATCGCAGCCGTGGCCGAGCGGGCCGGCACCGACAAGAAGACAGCGGAGAACGTGCTGTCGTCGTTCTTCGACCACACCGCCGAGCAGGTCAAGGCGGGCGAGAAGGTCTCGTGGCCGGGATTCGGCTCGTTCTCCATGGCCGAGCGCGGACCCCGTAAGGGCCGCAACCCCCAGACCGGCGA
>JALSTE010000810.1 GCA_026983855.1 Acidimicrobiia bacterium | reverse complement strand
TCCCACACCAGTTGTTCGAACTGTTCCCCCCGGCTGTAGTGCTCGTTGACCAGTCCCCGCCAGGTCCCGTTCGTCAGGGGGGCGTAGCTGAGGGCCCGGGTGACGTTGGCCCTGACCTTCTCGAGTTGCTGGGGCACCCACGCCCCCACGTCGCCGGTTCCCTCGGGCACCTCCCCCACCGGACGGCCGGGACGGAGATCGGGGAGTTGAGGCTCATCGACTCCCAGGGCCCACGCGAAGACGTCCATCAGCCAGGTGCACGCCACCACCCCCACCATCTCCACGTAGGGGCCGTGGCCCACGGCGTCGGTGACCGAGTCGGCGAAGGTCCGACTCAGCCGTCTGGCGTCCACACTCACCCGGTGAACCGCGTCGACCATGACCGGTTCCAGGTCGGTGGTGGAATCGTGCCGGCCCTGAACCGCATTGGGACTGATGGCCCCGGATCTCCGCCGGCACAGTTCACACTCCCGGGCGTTGCGCGCCTCGACGATTATCCGCCTCCGGGTACCACCGTCGAGCCAGTCGCCCGGTCCCCCGAGGTCCGGCCAGTGTCGGTCGTGGGCGGCGGTCAGGTGCCCGGGCACCTCATGGCCGGCCCGCAGGTACGTTCCCGACGGCCCAATCATGTTCTCGTCCTGCATATGACACCCCTTCGGAATGATCCCTCACTGGGAATTGTCGACGGGGTACCGCCGACGATGGTCCCGGGACCTCGTCCCCATCCTCACGGTATAGCCATCTCTGCCCCGGGGCCCAGTGCCACCGCGGAAGTCGTGGCCCGCGACGACCGCCCGCGGTGTCTCAGATCCGCGTGATCTCAGCTTGCAGGGCCCGGTCCAGGTCAGTGTGGTGGAAGTGAAAGCCCGAGGCCTCCAGCACGGAGGGCACCACCGCGGTGTCGGCCAACAGCAGGGACTCCCCCATCTCGCCGAGAAGGGCGCCGACCGCCCAACCAGGTGCGGGGAGCCCGATCCTTCGCCCGACGGCCCAGCGCAGGGCCCGGGCGAAGTCGATCTGGGACACCGGGTTGGGCGACGTCAGGTTGACCGGTCCCTCGACCGGATTGTCGATGAGATGAACGAGGGCCCCGACCTCATCGGCGATGTCGATCCAGCTCCACATCTGGCGTCCGGACCCGATCCGCCCGCCGAGGAGGAGCCGGGCCAAACGAAGCATCCTCGGGAGGGCCCCAGCGGTGGCGTCGAGGACCAGACCGGTCCGGGCCCGGGCCACCCGGACACCCGCCTCCGCGGCGGGGGAGGTCGCCCTCTCCCACTCGACGCAGACCTCAGCCAGAAAGCCCCCTCCCGGGGGTGACTCCTCCGTCAGGGTCTCACCCGGACGGTTGCCGTAGTACCCGATGGCGGAGGCGTTGACCAGAACCTCCGGCGGGGAGTCGAGACGGGCGATGGCCGACGTCAACAGCGAGGTCGAGACCACCCGGCTGGCCCTGATCCGATCCTTGTGGGCCCGGGTCCAACGGCCGTCGATGGTCTCTCCGGCGAGGTGGACGACGGCGTCGAAGCCCTCCAGTGCCGCCGGATCGAGTTCGCCCGCTTCGGGATTCCAGGCCACACCGCCGGGAACCGGCCTACGGGAGAGACCGACCACCTCGTCCCCACGAGCGGTGAGGGCCGCCACCAGTCGACACCCGATGCCGCCGCGGGGTCCACTGACGAGCACCCTCAACGGAAGCCACCTCGTTCGGAGGCCCTCGGGAATCCAACCGCGAGGCCCGGTGACGGTCGACTGGTGACCACTACCCACTCCTGACTGAGTCCAACCCACCGAGACGCCCGATCCGTTCCAACCCGCGTACCGGGTCGAAACTTCGGGGCGCCTCGATTCCCCGCCCCATCAGTATGTCACCGAAGATGGGCGTGGCGCTCGGACCGGGGTCGGGGCCGATTCGGTGTCGGAGACCTGGGGTGCGGTCCGCTAACCACCTGGGGGATTCCCAGGTCGCTCAGTGGTCCAGTTGGAGGTCGACGGCGGAATCACCGGTGGCCAGGTCGGCGACGCCCGACCCGTGGAACGGTGCGTTCCCGAAGGCGAATATCCCACCGTCCGTGGTCAGGATGTAGTAGCCATCTCCGGCCGGCGTGGCCCTTATGCGCCATCCGTGAGGTCGCTGGGCGGCCGGCAGACCGGGCAGGACGGCGGGAATCGAACCCAGGAAGCTGACATCCCCGAAGGCGAATATGCCCCCGTCCTCGGCCACCAGCCAGTACCCGTCACCGGCGTGTCCGACCGCCATGGAGACGACGGGACGGTCGAGGACGAGATTGCCGGTACTGCCGTGGAACTCGGCGTCGCCGAAGGCGAAGATCCCTCCGTCGGACGCCACCAGCCAGTAGCCCCCACCATCGGACGTGGCCGCCATGTCGACCACCGGGGCGTTGAGCACCATGCCGCCGGTGCTGCCGTGGAACATGGCGTCGCCGTAGCTGAAGACGCCCCCGTCGGCCCCCAACAGCCAGTAGCCCCCACCATCGGACGTGGCGGCCATCCCCACGATGGGCGCCGCCAGGGACAGGGGGGAGGCGTCGCCGTGGAACACGGCGTCACCGAACGCCTGCACCGTGCCATCGGAACGCACCGTCCAGTAGCCGTCCCCCGAGCCGGTGGGCACCGCCGCCACCACCGGTGCCGGGCCCGGTCCGGGTTCTCCCAGTTGGCCGGCGTCACCCATCGGGAGAACATCCCCACCGGAGGTGAATATCCGGTAGCCCGATGGTGGCGGCGGGGTCGTGGTCGTGGTGGTAGCGGGGGTCGTGGTCGTGGTGGTGGTACTCGTGGTGGTGGTGGTGGGTGCCGTGGTGGTGGTCGTCGTCGTGGTGGTCGTCGTGGTGGTCGTGGGCGGGGTCTGGGCCTCCCCGGCGGCCAGGGTCGTCCCCACCGGACTGACCAGGGCGTCGATCACGGCGGCGTTGGCCCCATAGGCCGTCTCCGTGGTCATCCCGGCCACGAGGGTGCGGGTCCCGCTGAGAAGCGAGGTCGTACCCAGGGGTACCCGGCCCAGGGCCATGACGGTCATGGCGCCCTCGAAGGGCGAGTATCCGTCGTTGATGGTGTCGGGGGTCCTCAAGCCGATGAACAGTGATCCCCCGGCGGCGGGATCGGTGGCGTAGACCCACTCGGGTGCGCTCAGGTCCCCACTCCAGCTCACGTTGGCGGCGCTGGCGGTGCCGTCCGAGCGCACGATGCTGTCGGTGGCGCCGTCAAATGTTCCTCCGGGCACCCCTTCGTACTGGAACCAGTACGTCCCGTCCGATGTGGTCACCTCCAGCTCCACCCGGTTCTCGTAGAAGGACCACCTACCTCCCCACTTGCCATCGGTGGATGAGGCGTCCACCGTCACCCGCAGGGGCCCCGTGTTGGTCACCGCGCTGGTCATCAGGCCCCCTCCGGGATGGAAGACCTGGGCGGGGTACACGGCGTTGGGCAGTCCCCGGAACACCCCGTCTCCGCGGGCCGCGGTGCTCCACCCCACCCAGTCGACGGAGTTACCGTCCACGACCGAGCTGAATCCGCCTCCGGTCGTGTCGTAGTACCAGTCGGCGGTGGCGTTGGTGATCCGGTCGACGGAGAGGCCCTCATCGGTGAGACCCGTCTGCACCGTCACCCGATCGGCGAAGGACGGGGCGCTGAAACTGCCCCCCACCGCCGAGAAGTAGACCTGGTAGTGGCGAACGTTTCCGGCGGAGGTGGAACCGGTCATGACCAGGGTCAGCTCACCCCTACCGGGGTTGGCCCCGTCGAGAGGGTCGTACTGGAAGGGCACCGAGGTGTCCACCGCGGCCCCGGCGCCGTCGACCTCCACGAGTTGGATCGAGTTCCGGTCCAGGGTGACCCCCGGGGATCCCGTGGTGGCAAAGGCGGCGTCGAAGTCGATGTCGAAGGTGACCGACATCTCCCCCCGGGCGATGGTTCCGGGATCGAGGTCCACCGCGATCCGGTGGGAGCGGTCGGTGAGATGCCAGGAGCCGGCGGCCCCGGCGCCCGATGAGAGGACGATCACGGCCAGCGATGTGGCCATGAGGACCAGGGAGAGGACCGCTGGAAGGTGGCGCCGGGTAGGACGGTTGGGGACTTGACGAATGTTCACGGGTCTCGTGGCGGGGTTTCGGGTGGAGGAACAGTTTCCCACGGAGAGTGGTCAGATTCCATCGCGCCCCGGGGTTTCCCGATCCCACATCGACCCGGAGTCCCTCAGTTGCCGGTGAAGTTCCCGGCCCGGCGTTCGGACACGGCCCTGATGCCCTCGGCGGCATCGCTCGTGGCTGACAGGCGGGCCTGTTCCGCGGCCTCATGCCTGGTGGCCCGCCGGACCCGATCCGCCAGCCCCTGACGGAGGGTGGCCCGGATGGACCGGAGGGCGAGGGGCGCGTTGGCCGCCATCTCGCCGGCCAGCCGGCGGGCCCGGTCCACCAGGGCCGAGGCCGGCACCAATTCGTCGGCCAGACCGATCTCCACCGCCTGGGCGCCGTTGAACCGCCGGGCGGTCAGGAGCACCAGCGAGGCCCGGGAGGGACCCAACCTCTCGGGCAGGGTGACACTCAGTCCGAAACCCTGATGGATTCCCAGGGCCGCGAAGTTGGCACTGAAGCGGGCCTCGGGACAGGTGATCCGAAAGTCGGCCACCATGGCCAGGCCGAGACCGCCACCGATCGCCGGCCCCTGGACCGCGGCGACGATCGGCAGTCCGATCTCGAACAGCCTGACCCCCTCGTCGTAGAGGCGGAGGGTCGCCGAACCCCCGATGGCCTCCCGCTCGCCGTCGCCCTCCAATTCGGGGGCCACGCCGCCACCGGCGAAGTTCGCCCCGGCACAGAAGGAGCGCCCGTTGGCGGCCAGTACGACCGCCCGGATCTCGCCCGAACGTTCCAGCCCCTCGAGGGTGTCGGCCAGATGGCCGATCTGATCAAAGTCCAGGAAGTTGTGGGGCGGACGGTTGAGGGTCACGGTGGCCACGTGCCCGTCGATGTCCACCAGCAGATCCGACCGGGCCTGTCCACTCATGGTCGTCCCGCCGGGTCGAGGGCCCCGAGGATTCCGCTCACCCCGTGGTGGCCCGGCGGATGTGGATCAGCCATGGTGGACGCTCCGAAGGGGCGTGTCACCGGCGCTCCCTTCCCGACTACGCGTGTCACTGGCGCTCTCCTTCCCGAAGGGTGTGTCACCCACGATCGGTCGTTGGCGGGGCCGCATCGGTGAACCGGGCTGAATGGCCCGCGCTGTTCCGGGCCTCGATCTCCATGGGGTGGTCACGGTAGCTCAGGGTCCGGGCCCATTCGACTCCGTAGCCATGGGCGAAACCGAGCAGGCCCATGCGTTCGACCTGTCGAACGTGGGCGAGTTCGTGGAGGACCAGGTCACGCCAGCGGACATCGAGGGGTTCGGGTCGACTACGGAGGTAGATGCGGTGCCCGATGGTCACGCCCAGGTGCCCGGTGGGGATCAGGGCCGGAGCCACGATCCTCACCCGGGGCCACTCGAGGTCCGCGGTCCAAGGACGCAGCACCTCGGAGATCTCGGCGGGGACCGGCGTTCCGCGCCGTGGGTTGAGAAGGGCGAGAACGGCCCCGTAGGAGAAGAACACCGGAACCGCGGCCACGTGGGAGACGGAGCGCAGCAGGAACCGGGCCCCGGCGATGAGACGGGACGGGCCGGAACCCGCTGTTCCCGGTTCCGGATGAAACGGCTCAGCGCTCACGACCGTGAGGCTACCCACGACCTGCACGCCCCGGAACCCGGGTCCGAGGTGCAACGCGGGTCCCGGCTCTGGGAGTATCGGGGCCATGGTCTCCCCACTGTCGGATCTGCGGGTACTGGACATGTCCCGGGTGGTCGCCGGACCCTTCGCCACCCGGATGCTCTCCGATCTGGGAGCCGAGGTGGTGAAGGTGGAGCCCCCCGAGGGCGACGTCACCCGCCTCTGGGGCGATCAACGCGACGGTCTGGCCGGCTTCTACTTCCAGCAGAATGCGGGCAAGGAGAACATCTGCGTGGATCTGCGCCGGCCGGGCGGACCGGAGCTGATCCGCCGTCTCGCCCAGCGGGCCGACGTGCTCGTCGAGAACTTCCGTCCGGGGGTGATGGGCCGTCACGGGTTGGCGTGGGACGACCTGCGGGACGCCAACCCCGGGCTGATCATGCTGTCGATATCGGGGTTCGGGGCCCG
>JALSTE010000809.1 GCA_026983855.1 Acidimicrobiia bacterium | reverse complement strand
CGATGTCGAGGATGTCCCGGTCGGTGAAACCGGCGTCCCGGAGGGCCTCGACGTCGTCCCTGGTCACCCGGGCGGGGGTGTGGGTCAGCTTCACGGCGTAGGTGAGCATGGCCACCCGCCGCCCGCTCAGCCCGGCCGAGGCCCAGTCCCGCTCCACCCGGGCCACCAGGTCGTCATCCCTGATGAGGCGGCGCAGACCGCGCCGGTGATGGGTGATTCAGTAGTGGCAGTGGTTCTCCAGGCTGACCACCAGGGCGATCAGCTCCCGCTCCACCTTGCGCAGGGAACCCGTCCCGGCCATGGCCGAGCGGTAGAGCTGATCGTGGGCGGCCAGGCCCCGGGGATTGAGGGAGTGGATGGCCATGATCTCGTCCACCCGGCCGTGGGTGGGGTCGACGACGGAGTCCCTGAGGTCGGCCAGTTCGCCGGTCCACTCATCATCGGGCAATCGTTCTATCCAGGCCATGGGGGCAAGGTAGTCCGCCCCGACCGGTCCGGTGTCAGACCGAGCGGCCCGCCCAGGCAGCCAGACGATCGGCGGCGGTGGCGTCGGTGCCGACCTCGGTGGGAGGCCCGAAGGGGATCTCACCCCCACGGGGCTCGGGGGGCAACCCCCTCATGACGTCCCCCAGGGCGGCCTCCAGATCGTCGGTTGACCATGAGGGTTCAACCCCCAGGGCCCGGGCCAGGTCCCAGGTGTGGACCAGAACCTCGGCGGAGTAGATGGCCGCCGCCACCGCCCCCGGCACCCGACCCCAGGGCACGGTGACCATGGCCCCCAACACCGAGTCGTCGGCCCAGGCCTCCAGGGCCCGGCCGGTGGCGGAATCCAGGGCCGGGGAGCAGTCGGCGGGCTCCAGGCCCTCGGCCATGGTGGGCAGCGGGTTGGGGTCGCGCCCCTGCCCCAGGGCGGTGATGCGGTCGGCCACCGCCACCAGGTGGCGGGCCACGTCGAGTGCGTTCCACTCCCCGCAGGGGGAGGGGAGGGCCGCATTGTCCTCCCGGAGATGGTCCATCACCTCCGCCGCCGTACGCAGTGAGCGTTCCAGGCGGGGGCGGGGGTCGGGCGGGGGACCGGGCTCCCCGGCCCCGATGGCGGTGTCTTGCGTGTCCTGGGTGTCTTGGGTGTTTCTGGTCATGGGGACATCATCGGGGAGGAAAGTGGCCATCTCCTGGCCGCTTTGTTGGTCATACTCGGGATATGCGCGCCGACCGTCTGATCGCCACCCTCCTGCTGCTGCAGGCCCGGGGAAGGATGACGGCGGCCGAACTGGCCGGCGAGCTGGAGGTGTCGGAGCGGACCGCCCGCAGGGACCTCGAGGCCCTGGCCATGGCCGGGGTGCCCGTCTACCCACGGCCCGGGAGGGGTGGGGGATGGTCGCTGATCGGTGGGGCCCGCACCGATCTCACCGGGATGATGGGACCCGAGGTGAGGGCCCTGTTCGTGGCCCTGGCGGCCTCACCCCACTCGGGCCCCGAACTCGGTCGGGCCCTGCGGAAGCTGATCTCGGCCACACCCGAACCCCTGAGGGACGAGGCCGAGGCGGCGGCCCAGACGGTCCTGGTCGACGGCACCCGCTGGAGCGGGGCGGGGATCCAGGGCTCGGATACCGATCGTGAGCTGCTCCAGAGGGGGGTGATCGCCCGGGAGGAACTCGAACTCCGGTACGGGAGTCCCTCGGGCCGGCGAAGCACCCGGACGGTCCGGCCACTGGGTCTGGTGGCCAAGGCGGGGGTCTGGTACCTGGTGGCCGACACCGAGGCGGGAAGACGCACCTTCCGTCTGGACCGGGTGTTGTCGGTGGAGGCCACCGGACGGACCTTCGAACGCCCCACCGACTTCGACCTGACCTCGGCCTGGCGGGACATCACGACATCGTTCGACCAGCGGCGGTGGAAGGCGACCGTGGTGGCCGAGGCCGAACCCTGGGCCCGCCGGATCCTGACGGTCCTACCGGGCCTGGGGGTGGACCCGGGCGAGAGGGTCGCCGGATCCGAGCCGGAACGTCGCCGGGTCGAGATCCGGGGCCATTCGCTGGAGTCCCTGACCCGTCAGCTGGCGGGACTGGTGGAGGGCCTGGAGATCCTGGAACCGCCCGAGGCCCGGGAGATGCTGGCCGACATCGGTCGGGAGCTGTGCGACCGCTACCGAGTCGGGCCCGGACGGGGGTCAGATGCGGCGACGGCGGGTCCCGAGGATGAGGCCGGACCCCACGACCAGCAGTGACAGGGCGGTCCACAGCAGGGCCCGGACGGCGAGACCGGTGAAGGCCAGACGGGCCGGGGCCACCGTCCCGGGGGCCTGGGACTCGGTGATTCCCCCGATCTGACCGCTGGGCAGGACCGAGCCGTTCACCATCGAGCCCCCCTCCACGGTGGCGGTGTTGATGATCTGGTCACCGGTCCCGGCCTCCACCTGGGTGTCGATCCGGAACACGACCTTCTCCCCCAGGGGGATGGTGGAGTCGAGGGTGCAGGTCACCTTTTGTCCACTGGCCGAACAGGTCGAGCCCTCGGGCCCGGCGGCCGAGAGGTACCGCAGTCCGGGGGGAAGGTCGTCGGTGACGGTGACCGGTCCGTTGGTGGCCGAGGGGCCGGTGTTGGTGACCGTCAGCTCGTACACGGCCTTCTCGCCGGGGTAGAGGGTGCCGTCGAGGGTCTTGGCCAGGGACAGAACCGCCCTGGGGATGGCCACGGTGTCGGAGTCGGTGTCATTGAGGGGGGCCGGATCGGCGGTGGCCGAGGTCACCCGGGCGGTGTTGGCCACCGACACCGCCACGTCGGCATCGGGCCTCACGGTCAGCTTCACGGTGGCGGTGGCCCCTGACGCCAGGTCCACCTGCGAACCGTCGGATCCCACCAGGGTGCAGGTCACGGTGGCGCCGTCGGCGTCACAGGACCAGTCGTCGCCCACCGATCCCACCCAGGAGATCCCCTCGGGGAGGGTGTCGGTGACCCGGACCGGGGCCCCGGCCGCGGCGGGGCCGTGGTTGGTCACGGAGATGGTCCAGGTGTTGTCCTCACCCACCCGGAAGTCCCCGGTGTGGGACTTGTCCAGGGCCAGGTCGGCCTGGGGTCGGTAGCCGAAGTCCATCCCCCGCTCGGCCTCCCCGGGCTCCAGGGTGGTGTCGGCGGCTCCGTCGAGGGTGGCGTCGGGGTCGGTCACCTGGGCCAACCCCCCGGGAACGGTGGTTTCCAGAACGGTCACGGAGAACTCCCCGGCCGGAAGTCGTTCCACCACGTAGTTGCCGTTGCCGTCGGTGATGGTGGTCCAGGTGTGGATGGCGGTGCCCGTGGTGTCCAGCCAGGCCACCTCGAGGGTCACCCCCCCGATTCCGGACTCCCCGCCCGGGCCGTCGTCGAGGACACCGTCGGCATCGAGGTCGTGCCAGACGGTGTCACCCACCGAGGCCGTACCGGTGACGGCGAAGTCGTGGGTCAGGTCGGCCTGTCCGTCGGTGAGGGTCACCGCCGAGCTCAGGTCACCACCGCCGTCGGCGTCGAAGGTGGCCACCGTGCCCGCCGGTGGGCTGAGGGTGACGGTGTAGGAGCCGGGGGGCAGGTTGGCGAAGAGGTAGGAGCCGGAGGGGTCGGTCGTGGCGGTGGCGGTCATGTCGGATCCCCCGGTGGGGTTGACCCAGGTGAGGGTCACCGTGGTCCCGGGCAGGGGGAAGTCGGAGGCGGCGGGGGTGTCGGAACCGTCACCGTCCACGTCGAACCACACGGAGTCCCCGATGGAACCGGAGCCGGCGTATCCGAAATCGGCGTCGGTCACCACCGGCTGGGCCGTGGTCGGGATCACCACCGCGGTGTGGGGGGTGGCCACCCCGTCGGGGTCGGACACGGGGGAGAATCCGGCCGGCAGACCGGCGGGGTCCACCGTCACCGTGACCGGCAGGTCCAGGGGAAGGCCGGTGAAGGAATAGTGGCCGTTCCCGTCGGTGGTGGTGGTCAGGGTGACGGTGCCTCCCCCCGGAAGGGTGTAGGCGCCGGTCACCCCCAGCCCGGCCAGGCCCACCTCCCCGGGATCCACGGCGCCGTCGGCGTCGCGGTCGAACCAGACCGTGTCGCCCACGGAACCGGCTCCGGTGTAGGCGAAGTCCACGTCACGGCGGTCATCGGGCGGGGTGGAGGGGCCCAGGTCCACCGGGCCGCTGTCGTGGGCGGTACCCACCCCGTCGAGGTCGAAGGTGGGTACGGCCCCGCCGAACAGCCCGGCCGGATCCACGGAGACCTCGTAGGTTCCGTCGGGCAGTCCGTCGAAGAGGTAGTGGCCGGTGGCGTCGGTGGTGGTGCTGAGGGTCAGGTCGTCGGCGTTGCCGGTGACACCGTCGAAGCCCGCCCAGGTCACGCTGAGGTCGAGGCCGACCAGAGGCGGGTCACCGGGCTCGGGGGAGGACTCGCCGCCGCCGTCCAGATCCATCCACACCTCGTCACCGAGGGAGTTGATCCCCCGGTAGCCGAAGTCCACGTCCAGGTAGGTGGAGGTCGACGAGGTCAGGACTATCCCACCGGTCTGGTGGTCCAAACCGGTGGTGTGGCCGTTGGCGGCGCGGGAGGCCGTCACGGCGGGGCCGTCGCCCAGCTCCCAGGTGGGTGTCAGACCCGGGGGCAGGGATCCTCCGGCGCCCCCGGTGCCGGCCGGGGTGGAGGTGTCGGAGGGATCGACGGTGACCGTGAGGGGGGTGTTGACCGGGAGGCCCGACACGTTCCAGTTGCCGTCGGAGTCGGTGGTGGACGATCTCACCTGGAGGCTGCTGTCGGGCCCGGTCCACGACACGTACACCCCGACGCCCGGTATCCCGGGTTCGGCCGGGTCCTCCACCCCGTCGCCGTCGAGATCCAGCCAGACCCGGTTGCCCAGGCTGGTGTCCAGGGCGGTGATCGAGACGGTGGCCAGGTCGTCCTCGGCGGGGTCGGCGTTGCCGGGGGTGGAGTCGGGATCCCACTGGGGGGCGGAGGTGATCTCGGCCGTGTTGGTCACCGCCCCGGAGGTGGCCACCTCCATCCGCAGGTGCAGCTCCACTGAGCTCCCCGGCCCCACGCTGGGCACCGTCCACTGACCGGTGGCGGGGTCGTAGGTGCCGGTGTCGATGCGGACCACGGCGGAGTGGACCAGGTCGGGAGCGAAGGTGTCGGTCACCACCACGCCGGTGGCGGTGTCGGGCCCGTCGTTGGTCAGGACCAGGGCGTAGGTGACCAGGTCGCCGTTGTAGATCGGCGGTGGGTCCAACAGGGTCTTGGTCAGGGACAGGTCGGCCCGCCGGATCACGGCCGAGGCGGTGTCGGTGGTCGAGTACGGCACCGGGCCGCCTCCCGTGTCACAGCACGAGGCCGAGCCCGAGGCGTCGGTGACCGCGGCGGTGGCGGTGTTCACGTGGGGGTTGGCCGCACCGGTGTTGGCGGTCCCCGTGGGGGTGTCGGGGGCCAGCACGGCCGAATCGGGTCGGGTCCGGTAGGTGACGGTCACGAAGTCGGTGGGGTGCAGCGGTTGGGAGGGGCCGCTGACCACGCCGGCCCAGGTCAGGGTGGATCCACTGATGGCGGGTTCGGTGGACACCGGTCCCGCGTAGGGGGTGTCGACCACGGCCGATCCGGGGACGTAACTCCAGCCGGTGGGGATGGTGTCGACCACGTCGAGGTCGAAGGCCCTGGCGGCGGAGCCGTTGGTGGCGGTGAGGCGCCAGGTGAACGGGGTGTCGAGGCGGGCGTCGGAGGCGTCGTCCACGGCCGTCTTGGCCAGGGTGACCTGGGGGAAGTGGACCTCCACCGTGGTGGAATCGGGCAGCAGGGACCCCCGGGTGGCCGTGGCCCCGTTGCCGTAGGTGGGCACGTCCCCGTTTCCGATGGCGGCCCGGGTCGCGGCGTCCAGGGCGAAGTAGCTGTCGACGGTGGCGGTGCCGGTCAGATCCTGTCCCTCCGTCAGGTTGACGGAGGGATCCAGGGCGGTGTCGAAGTCCAGGTCGGTGACGCCGCCGCCCGGGGCCAGGGGCCCCACCACCGCCCAGGTGATCCGGCGGGCGCCCTGGTCCCAGGTGCCCACTGATCCCGTCGAGCCCGTCACCTGACCCCCGTCGGAGGCCGGAGCTCCGCCGGGGGACGTCAGGGGAACCATCCCGAAGGGGACGGTGGCCGTCACCGTGGCGTCGTGGGCGTCGGAGGTGCCGGAGTTGGTGACCCGTAGGCGGTGGCGGAGGACGGCCCCG
>JALSTE010000808.1 GCA_026983855.1 Acidimicrobiia bacterium | reverse complement strand
CGGTTGGCCGCGGACCCTCCACCCACGGGCCCCATCGGAACCCGGCTCCGGGTCCGATCATCGGGTGGCGGGAAGGCCGCGGTCATGAGGCTCACGCGATCGGCGACGGGGCGTGACAGGATCGGGCGATGAAGAGGATCGTAGAACCCGAGTCCATGGCTCCTCCGGCGGCCAACTACGCCCACGCCGTGCTGACCACCGGAGCCAGCCGCATGCTGCACACCTCCGGCGTGGTCCCGATATCGGCCGACGGAACCGTGCCCGGGGATCTGGCCTCTCAGGTGGAGGTCGTCTGGGGGAACATACTGAACCTGCTGAGTACGGCCGGGCTGGAGCCCGCCGACGTGATCTCGGTGACCACCTACGTCGTTCACGGGGAGGATCTGGCCGTGGCCATGGCCGGGCGCGACCGGGCCCTGGGCGGAACCCTGGCCGCCTCGACCCTGGTAACGGTCCCGGCCCTGGCCCGACCCGAGTGGAAGATGGAGATCTCGGTGATCGCCGCCCGTTGAGGCGCCCGGGGAGCCTCTAGGCCGTCTCCACCGTGTGGAGACCCAGTTCCTCACAGGAGATCTCCACCATCTTGTACTTCTGCACCTTGCCGGTGACGGTCATCGGGAACTCCTCGGTGATCCTCAGGTAGCGCGGCACCTTGTAGTGGGCGATGCGTCCCTGGCAGAACTCCCTGACCCCCTCGATGGTCAGCTCCTCCCCCGGCCGCAGCTGGACCCAGACGCAGAGTTCCTCCCCGAACCTCTCGTCGGGAACCCCGATCACCTGGACATCGGCCACGGCGGGATGGGTGTGGAGGAACTCCTCGATCTCCCTCGGGTACACGTTCTCACCACCCCGGATGATCATGTCCTTGATGCGACCCACGATGTTGGCGTAGCCCTCGGTGTCGATGACGGCCATGTCACCGGTGTGCATCCACCCGGCCTCGTCGATGGCCCCGGCGGTGGCCTCGGGGTTGTTCCAGTATCCCCTCATGACGGAGTAACCGCGGGTGCAGAGCTCACCGGGTTCACCTCGGGGAACCACGTCACCGGTCTCGGGATCGATGATCTTGCTCTCGACGAACGGCATCACCCTCCCCACGGTGGAGACCCTCTTGTCGAGGGGATCGTCCATACGGGTCTGAAAGGAGACCGGTGAGGTCTCCGTCATCCCATACGCGATGGTCACGTCGGTCATGTGCATGTCCGACACGCACCTCTTCATGACCTCGATGGGGCAGGGCGAGCCGGCCATGACCCCGGTACGCAGGCTGGACAGGTCGTAGTCGCCGAATGAGGGGTGGTCGAGCATGGCGATGAACATCGTCGGTACCCCGTAGAGGGCGACGCAGCCCTCCTCGGCCACCGCCTCGAGGGTCGCCACCGGATCGAACGCCTCCCCCGGATAGACGACCGCCGCCCCCCGGCTGGTGCAGCCCAGGTTCCCCATGACCATGCCGAAGCAGTGGTAGAGCGGCACCGGTACACAGAGACGGTCTCCGACTCCCAGACCCTGCAGCCCGGTCACGGCGTGCCCGTTGTTCAGGATGTTGTGGTGGGTGAGCGTGGCCCCCTTGGGGAACCCGGTCGTGCCCGACGTGTACTGGATGTTGATCGGATCGTCGAACTGGAGCGACGCCTGGACCTCCGCCAGGGCCTCGGGAGGGGTGTCGGCGGCCATCGCCATGAGGCCCCCCCAGGTCAGGTCCCCGGCGTCGGAATCCAGGAACAGCACATGTTCCAGATCGGGCAGACGGTCCCGGACCGCGGCCGTCATGGCCACGTAGTCCGAGGTCTTGTGGACCGACGCGCTGATGAGCATCCGGCATCCGGACTGCTCCAGGGCGTACTCCACCTCGCTGGTGCGGTAGGCGGGATTGATGTTCACCAGGATGGCGCCCATCTTGGCCGTGGCGTACTGACCGACCATCCACTCGGCCCGGTTGGGCGACCACATCCCGACCCGATCTCCGCGGGAGATGCCCAACGACATGAGCCCCCGGGCGCACTCGTCCACCTGCCGGGCGAACTCGCGGTACGTCCATCTGATCCCCTGGTGGCGGGATATCAGGCAGAGTTCATCGGGATGGGAGGCGACGGTGGCGTCGAGATTGTCGCCGATCGTCTGACCGATCAGCGGTTCCTCGGACACCCCGGCCACGTAGCTGGGAACGGTCAACTCGATCTCCCTCTGTCGGTCCCACGGCGGGCGCTGCCGCCCGTCCGCGAGGTGGATCTCCCCCATCCGAGGGTCGGGATCCGACCCCCGGACGTACCCGAATCGAACACGTCCGCCCCGGCCACGTCAAGTGACACCTCCGGTGCGGCTCTCACCGCGGGCGGGACCGCTCAGCCGTCTCCGGTCCAGGATGGGCGATCCCCGCCGACGACGTCTGGATCGGGGAGGCGAGACGTGATCTGATCGGATGATGACCACCTCCAGGGACACCCAGAGCGACGACGACGTGAAGAGTTCACCGGGGCGGGGGCACGCTCTCGTGACCGGGGCCGGCACCGGCATCGGACGGGCGACGGCACTGAGGTTGGCAGCCGACGGTTGGCGTCTCACCCTGATGGGCCGATCGGAGGCCACCCTGGAGGAGACCGCCGCCCGGATCACCTCATCCCCGGGATCGGGGGTGGCGGTCGCCGTGGCCGACATCACCGACCGTGTCGCGGTGGAAACCGCCCTGGAACGCACGGTGGGTCGGTTCGGTCCCCTCGGCGCCGTGATCGCGAACAGCGGGCAGGGTGGACCGAACCAGCCCGGGCCCGGGGACCGCTTCAGCGATCTGGTCCAGGTGAACCTGATCGGGACCTACAACACCCTCAGAGCGGCCCAGCGGGTCCTCGCGCCGGCCGCCGGGCCCAGGCACATGGTCGTGGTGGCATCGATCCTGGCTCGTATCGGCGTGGCCGGATACACCGGATACTGCGCCTCCAAGACCGGGCTCCTGGGGCTGGTGCGGGCCCTGGCCCAGGAACTGGCCCCCGAGGAGGTGATGGTCAACGCCATCTGCCCGGGCTGGGTGGACACCGAGATGGCCCGGGCCGGTATCTCCGACATGGCCCGGGAGATGGAGGTCGACTACGCCGAAGCCCTGGGGGTGGCCATGGCGGCCGTGCCCCTGGGGCGGATGAGCGCTCCCGGGGACGTCGCCGCCTTCATCTCCTGGCTGGTGGGTGGGGAGGCCCGGGGCATCACCGGTCAGAGTCTCGACATCAACAACGGGGCGTGGATGTAGGGCGACCTCCCACGGGCGGGAGCCCGGGCACGAGGGACCGCGGATCACGGGTTACCACTCACCGAGGCGTCAGCGGACACGGGGGGCGAGGCTCCGACTCCCCGGTATCAGGGGTCGCAACACCAGCACCACCAGGAACAGGGCCACCGAGACCAGGGCCATGGTCGCACTGGCCGCGGTACCGGCGTGGAAGCTGATCAGCATCCCGACCACCACGCTCACCGACCCGAGGGCCACGCCCACCGCCATGATCACCGGCACCCTGCGGGCCACCAGAACCGCCGTGGCGGGTGGAGCGATCAGAAAGGCGATCACCAGTAGGTTGCCCACCACCCCGAAGGTGGCCACTATGGCCAGGGCCATGAGGGTCAGCAGGGCCAGGTGGGTGAGACGGGGCCTGAGTCCGACCATCCGGGCCAGGGTCTCGTCGAAGGTGAGGACCAGCAGGGCCCGGTAGAGCACCAGGGTGCCGACCACGGCCACCACCGCCACGACCGTGAGCCTCAGCAGGTCAGCGGAGTCGACCCCGGTCACCGAGCCGAAGAGGAATCGGTTGAGGTCACCCACGTAGCTACCACGGCGGGAGCTGATGATCACCACGCCGAGAGAGAGCATCCCCACGAAGAGCAGCCCGATACCAACGTCGTCGGGAAGCGGTGAACGGGTACGCACGGCGTGAACCAGACCCACCATGACCAGGGCCGCGAACATGGCCCCGACGGTGGTGTCGAAACCGGCGATGAAGGCCACGGCGATACCGGGCAGGACCCCGTGGGCCAGGGCGTCACCGAGGAAGCTCATGCCCCTGAGGACGACCCACGTGCCGATGACGGAGGTGGCGACCACGGTCAGGAGCCCGGCCAGGAGGGCCCGGGCCATGAAGGGGTTGGTGAGGAATGGTTCGATCCACCAACGGTGGGGATGGGTCACGAACTCCACGATGCCCTCGCCCGTCCCAGTTGGATAATCGCCGGGCCTCCACCACCGACAGCCGATGGCGCCCCGGCGGGCCCCTCACCCGGCCGGATCATCGCAGGGCCTCCACGATGGCGGCCATGTCGGTTCGCAGGAGGCCCTCCCAGGTATCGGCCCCCGAACCCTCCGGACCCAGGGAACCGATGTAGAGCTCCACCACCCTCAAACCGGCCCGGTCGGCGAGGCTCTCGGCATCGGCCCGGGACTCCCCGACCTCGATGAACACGGCCCTGGCCCCTGACCTGCGGGCCTCACCGGCGAGTTCCTCCAGATGGCGGGGATCCACCCCGGCCAGTGAACTCGATGAGGGTACGAGCGATCCGACGATGGTGAAATCGTAGCGATCGGCCAGATACCGGAGATCGTCGTGGTCGGTGATCAGGAGCCGCCGTTCGGGGGGTAGGCCGGCCACCAGGTCGGAGAGATCGGAATCCAACGCCGAGACCCGGCTCACGGTGTCCTCGAGGCAGCCCGCCAGCTCACCGGGCGCGAGCGAGAGAGCCTCCTCGATCCTCGCCGCCATGGGGGCCAGAGCCCGCGAAACCCTCACCGGGTCCATCCAGATGTGGGGGTTGACCGTCCCGTCGCCGTCGGTGATCGTGTCGACCAGGTCGGTCATCGTCAGCACCGGAGTACCGTCCGCGGCCACGGCATCGATGGTGTCGATGAGTCCCTCCTCGAGACCCGCCCCGTTGGCCACGACCAGGGCCGCGTGGTCCAGGCGCCCCCGGTCGGCCAGGGAGGGTTCGTAGCCGTGGGGGTCGGCGCCATCGGGAATCACCTGGGTGACCTCGGCCCGGCCGCCGCAGACCAGTTGCCCGGTGACGTCGGCCCAGATTCCCGTGGTAGCCACGATCGTCGGGCCTTCGGCCGCCGGGACCACTGTCGAATCCGCACACGCCCCTACCAGGACGGAGAACGCGACCACCAGTATCAGCACCCCGGGCCGGCCCGGCCGGGTGCGGTGCGGCCGGTCCCGCCGATCGCGCTCGGGCTCAACGACTCCGCTCTCGGGAATGGCCATGGCGTAACCATAGTGAGAATCGTTCTCACTTCCCAACAGAGGGTGGGACCACCAGCCCGGTGCCGGTCCCCGCAAACTGAGAATCGTTCTCGGTACTGACCCCGCCTCTGACAGAATGTGCCCCGATGGTCCAACCTCCCCAACCTCCCGTGATGGTCCCCCCGACGTCCCCTCACCCCACGGTCCTGTGCCGGGTCCGAGAGCTCGGGATCAGCTTCGGCTCCCGCGCCGCGCTCCGGGGTCTGAACTTCGCGATCCAACCCGGAACGATCACCGCGGTGATAGGCCCCAACGGCTCGGGCAAGACCACCCTGCTGGATCTGCTGGCGGGACTTCAACGGCCGAGCACCGGTGAGTTGGAATGGGCGGACCCCCAACCACCGGTGGCCTACCTCACCCAGAGGCACTCGGCCGTCCGTTGGCTGCCCCTCACCAGCGCCGAGGTCATTCGGATGGGCCGCTACCGCATGCGTGGCCTCCTGCGCCCCATGGGCACCGCCGATCGACGCTTCTGCCGGCGGGTGGCCGAGGAACTGGAGATCGGTGATCTGCTGCACCGGCAGTACGGAAACCTGTCGGGGGGCCAGCAGCAACGGGTGCTGGTCGCCCAGATGCTGGCCCAGGAGGCCCGGCTGATCCTCCTCGACGAGCCGATTACCGGTCTTGACCTGGCCAGCCAGAGTCGCATCGTGGAGATCGTCCGCCGGCAGGCCCGGGCCGGTGTGGCCGCGGTCCTCACCACCCATCATCTGGACGAGGCGCGAGACGCCGACCAGGTGCTGTTGCTCTCCGAGGGGTCACTCGTCGCCGTCGGCCCCCCCGGAGAGGTCCTCACCTCCGACAACCTCAGGTCCGCCTACGGCGACCGGGTCCTGGCTCCCGCGGGTGGGGGCGAGATCACGGTCCTCGATGACCACGGCCACGACCACGGTCCGACCGGCTGAGGACCACCTCCGGGCCACGCCCGCCGCCCTC
>JALSTE010000807.1 GCA_026983855.1 Acidimicrobiia bacterium | reverse complement strand
GCCAGTACCCGAGCCGTGGCCGCGGCCAGTCGGTCCGGTGACAGCTCACCGGAGCTGACCGCGTCCACGACCGCCCCGAACACGGCGTCGAGTTCGGTGGTGTCACCCAGCAGGGCGATGTCGGCCCCCGCCTGCAGGGCGGCCAGCACCGCCGCCGGGGTGGACCACCGGGCCGTGACCGCGCCCATGTCCAGGGAGTCGGTTATCACCAGTCCGTCGAAACCGAGCCGGTCCCGCAGCAGACCCTCGATGGCGTCGGTCGAGAGGCTGGCCGGGAGCCCGTCCGTGAGCCCGGGAACGTCGAGATGACCGACCATGATGGCCGGAACCCCGGCCTCTATGGCCCGGCGGAAGGGCTCCAGGTCCACTGGCAGCATCTCCTCCAGCGGAGGTGTGGTGGGTAGACGCAGATGGGAGTCAGCCGAGGCCCTACCGTGGCCGGGGAAGTGCTTGACCACCCCGGTGACGCCCGCGGCCGACAGACCGTCCACGAACGCCATCCCGTACTCGGCCACCAGGGCCGGGTCGTCGGAGTAGGCCCTATCACCGATCCCCGGGCCACCTCCGACGTCGATGACCGGGGCGAAGTCCATGTCCAGGCCCAGGTCGGCCATGGCCCGGGCGTGCTCGGCCACCATGGCCCGCAGCTCATCGGGCGTGTTGTCCGCGGCCTGGACCGACGCCGGGGGCAGGCGGCCGATGACGTCCCGCAGACGCTGGACCCGGCCTCCCTCCTCGTCCACCGCGATGAGGACCGGTACCTCATTGGCGGCGTGCAACGCCGTCAGCGACTCGGCGACGGAGCCGTCGGGACGCCCCATCACCACCACCCCACCCAGCCGACCCGAGGCCACCGCCCCGATGGCCCCGGGTAGTTCAGTCCACGGGACACCGGCCATCAGGACCTGTCCGGCCTGGAATCCCACCGCCAGGCGACCCGCGCACTCAGTGGCCAGGTCAACTCCCGCTCCCCCGTCGATGAACACCGAGGCCACCAGTCCGCTGAGGGCACCCACCGGGGGCGGGGTCCGATCACTCCCCTCCATCTCCCCGACTCCCCCATCGCCGGTGGGTCCGACCAGTTCCACCCGGCTGCCGTCGTCCATGACCAGGGTGAGCGGTCCCGCCGCATCCGAACCCAGGACCGACACCACGGTCAGTTCCCCGATCTCGACCGGTGCGGGTGGTTCGGGGGCCCGTCCCACTACCTCCACCCCACCGCGGGAGTCGATCAACCAGTAACCGCCGTCAGATGAGGAGATCACCCCCACGAGGTGTGGAGTGGTGACCCCTTCGAGATCGGTGTCAGTCTGGACGGCGGCGACCGGACCGGACCACAGGATGGTGGACAGCAGCACGGTCACCAACGAAACGACGACGATTTCGATCACAGTTCCACGGGCCGACACGGACCCGAAGGTACCCAACCCACAGGAGAGCGGATGCTCAGCCCCTTCGACGACTACCCGGTTCACCAGACGTCGAGTCCCATCGCCCACCCCGTGGACGGCAACCCGAACCGCTACGACCGCTACTTCTTCAACGGCTACGACCCCGACGGGGATGTCTACTTCGCCGCCGCCATGGGCCTCTACCCGAACCGGAGAGTGATCGATGCGGCCCTCTCCGTGGTCCACGGGGGGGAACAGACGTCGGTGTTCGCCTCGGGACGGGCCCCGTGGGACCCCACCGTCACCGAGGTGGGTCCCTTCCGAATCACGGTCGAGGAACCGATGCGCCGACTCCGCATCGAGGTGGACGCCGCCGATCACGGCCTGGAGGCCTCCCTGGTCTTCGGGGCCCGGACCGCGGCGGTCGAGGAACCCCACTTCCACATCGTCGACCCCCCGCGGACGGTCATGGACTACACCCGGTTCACCCAGTGGGGAGGATGGTCGGGCACCCTGGTCGTCGGTGGGCGGGAGATCCAACTGGACGAGTCGAGGTTCCGGGGCACCCGCGACCGCTCGTGGGGCGTGCGACGGGTCGGCGAGCCCGAGGGTGGCGCCCCGGCGTCCCGGAAACCCCAGTTCCACTGGCTCTGGGCCCCGATCAACTTCGACGACGTCTGCGTTCACGTGGACACCCAGCAGGACGCGGTCGGGGAGGCCTGGCACTCCTTCGGAGCCGTGACCCCGGTCCTCACCGGGGCCGCCGATCCCGTGGTCGGTCCCGAGTCCCGGATCGAGGTCATGTCGGGGGCTCGGATCGAGGTCGAATGGCAGCCCGGGACCCGGTGGATGCGATCCTCCCGCATCATCCTCACCGCCCGGGCGGACCACGGCCCGATGGTCCCCGACGAGGTCGAGATTCACCTCGAGCCCCTGGTGCGGTTCCAGATGAAGGGGCTCGGCTACTTCCACCCCACCCGGGCCCACGGACTGTGGCAGGGGGAACTCTCGGTCACCGGTGACCGCTGGCGGGTCGAGGGGGAGGACTCGACGGACCCGGCCCGCCCGGAGAACTTCCACGTGCAGACCCTGGTGAGGGCCACCATGGGTGACCGCACCGGCACCGGGATCCTCGAGCAGTTGGTGCTGGGCCCCCACCGCCCCTCGGGTTTCACCGGGGTCACCGACCTGGCCCGGGGGTGACCGGCCGGAGTCGCCAGGGGTGACGGTCCCAGTCAATCGGGGGCGACCACCCGATCGGGGAATGAGCGAAGATCGGCTGAGGGTGTGGGTCGCGACGGACCGGCCGACCCGTCCCGACGGTTACGACCTCAGATCATCGGACCCCGGCGGCTGTTGACCACACCGGTGTCGAATCCGGCCAGGTGCAGCCCACCACAGAAACGGGCGTGCTCGATCTTGAGGCAGCGGTCCATGACCACGTCCATGCCGGCGTCGAGGGCGATCCGGGCCGCCTCGGCCGACCACAGTCCGAGTTGGATCCACAGGCTCCGGGCCCCGACGTCGACCGCCTCGCGGGCCACCTCGGGCAGATCCTCGTTGCGGCGGAAGACGTCCACCAGATCGGGCACCACCGGCAGGTCGGCCAGGGAGTCGTAGCACGGTTGACCCAGGATCTCGTCGGCCCGGGGGTTGACGAAGTACACGTCGAAGTCGGCGCTGGAGCTGAGGAGATACGTGGCGACGAAATTGGAGGGGCGGGCCGCCCGGGCCGAGACCCCGACCATGGCGATGCTGTGGGTTCTCCTGAGCAACTCGACCCTCTCCCGGGCACTCGGGGGGGTCCACCCCTCCACCGGTTCGTGTTCGGTGCTCATCATTCCTCCATCCGGTCCAGGGCCCGGTCGAGGTCCCAGATGATGTCGTCCACGTCCTCCAACCCGACGGACAGCCGTATCAGGTCGGCTCCCACCCCGGCGGCCTCGAGAGCCTCGTCGGAGAGCTGCTGGTGGGTGGTCGAGGCCGGGTGGATGACCAGGGTGCGGGCGTCCCCGATATTCGCCAGGTGGCTGATCATCTCCAGACCCTCGATGAAACGGGCCCCCGCCGCCCTGCCCCCCACCAGACCGAAGGCGAAGACCGCCCCGGGGCCCTTCGGCAGGTAGCGACGGGCCAGTTCATGGTGGGGTGAGGACTCCAGGCCGGCGTACCTCACCCACGCCACCTTCGGGTGGGCCTCCAGATGGCGGGCCACGGTCAGGGCGTTCTCAACGTGGCGATCCATCCGCAGGGGCAGGGTCTCCACCCCCTGGAGCAGCAGGAACGAGTTGAACGGGGAGATGCAGGCCCCGATGTCGCGGAGTTGTTCCACCCTGAGCTTGGTGCAGAAGGCGTACTCCCCGAAGTTCTCCCAGAAGCGCAGCCCGCCATAGCTGGGTACCGGCTCGGTCATGTGCGGGAAGCGGCCCTGGGACCAGTCGAAACGGCCCGACTCCACGATCACCCCCCCGATGGACGTCCCGTGACCCCCGATGAACTTCGTGGCCGAGTGCAGGACTATGTCGGCCCCGAACTCCATGGGACGGCACAGGTAGGGGGTGGCGAACGTGGAGTCGACTACCAACGGCAGGCCGTGGGAGTGGGCCACCTCGGAGAGGGCCTCGAGATCGGCCACGGCCCCGGAGGGGTTGGCGATCATCTCCGTGTAGAGCATCCGGGTCCGGTCGTCCACGGCGGCGGCGAAGGCCTCGGGATCGGTTCCGTCCACGAACCTCGGTTCCACCCCGAAGCGGCGCAGGCTCACGTCGAACAGGGTGTGGGTACCCCCGTAGAGTCCGGTGGCGGTGACGATGTTGTCCCCGGCCTGGGTCAGGGCCGCCGCCGTCAGGAACTCCGCCGCCTGACCCGAGGCCGTGGCCACCGCCCCTATACCCCCCTCGAGACTGGCCATGCGCTCCTCGAACGCGGCCGTGGTCGGGTTCGATATCCGGGTGTAGATCGTCCCGTACTTCTGCAGGGCGAACAGGTCGGCGGCATCGGCGGTGTCCTCGAACACGAAGCTCGTGGACTGGTAGATCGGCACCGCCCGGGCCCCGGTGGTGGGATCGGGTCGGGCCCCGGCGTGCAGGGCCCTGGTCTGGAATCCGAATTCGCGGTCAGCCATCACCCCGAGACTACGTTTCCCCCGAGCCCCGGGGCGACACGACCTCCAGGGGGAGGTTCACGACCGGCGTCATCGTCCGTCTGATTCGGGTCCGGGCCCGACCCCCGGGGTGGTACCCCGGCGACGGTGGCCGACCGTCCCGGTGACCGGTCGGGCCACGGCACGATCGGATCCCCTCCCCCACTCACAACCGGGCCGGATCCGCCGATGGATCAGCATCGCCACCGCCTCACCCGTCCCTGAATCGGAGTACCCATGAGCGTCGAGATCAACGACCTCGTCCAGGAGCTGTCCGCCCTGCCCGAGCAGGGTTCCGCCTCCATGCGACTGCTGGCGGTCCTCAACGACCCCGAGGCGGAGTCGCGCGACATAGCGGCGATCATCGAGGCCGATCCCTCCATGACCGCCCGGCTCCTGACCCTCGCCAACTCGGCCTTCTTCGCCGTGCGCACACCGGCCGCCAATGCCTGGTCGGCCCTGATGGTCGTGGGCTTCAACGTGGTACGGACCCTCGTCACCAGTGGTGCCCTCGGCCTCAAGAGCGGCAGCAGCGACATGCCGGAGGGCTATTTCGACCACGCCCTGGCCTCCGCCGCCGGGGCCAGCGCCGTGGCCCGGGACCAGGGGGTGAGGGCCAGCGACGCGTTCAGCGCCGCCCTCCTCCACGACATCGGGGGCGCCCTGCTGTTCCGCAATGCCCGCAGCCGCTGGCTGCAGGCGTCCATCGACGTCGAAGGCCACCTGCAGCTCGACCCCGAGAGGGAACGGGCCGCCTTCGGCGCCACCCACGACCAGCTCGGGTCAGCGGTTCTCGAACACCTCCACTTCCCCGACCACATCGTCGACGTGGTCCGCGAACACCAGCGTCACCCCGATGACATTGGTGGACAGCTCACCCGGATCGTCGTGGCCGGGGTGTGCCTGGCCGAACAGGTGGGCCACCGATCGACTACCGCACCCATCTCCGACCCCGAGGCCGTCATGGGGGCCCTGGGCTACGAGGTCCCCGCACCTGACCATCTCGTCGACTCCCTGGCCGCCGAGATCGACAGTCTGCGGGCGGTGCTCCGATAGACGGAATGAGTGTCGTGAGGCCCGCCTCACCCCCCACCCGGAATCCCCCAGACGGTGACACCCCCGGCGATCGGGCCGGTCACCCCGGGTTGGAGTCCCTCTCGGGTTCGCCCACTCCCGAACTGCTGGAGGCCGTCACCAGGCTCCTCGACTCCCGCCTGGCCGAGGGCGGGGTGGCCGTGTTCCTGCGGGAGCCCCGGGAGGACCATCTCGAGGTCGCCACCACCGCCGGACTACCGGCGTGGCTCTTCAATCTGGCCCTACCGGCCGATCCGAGCAGCAACCCCATCGCCTGGTCGGCCCATCACGACCTGATCTGGCCCGACGACGGGGGCCTGGTCGAACCCCCCTCGGCGGGCGGGTTGATCGGCGGCCTGGCCCAGCCCCTGCGGATCGTGGTCCCCCTGTCGGCCGCCGATCAGGGTCGGCCCCACGGGGCCCTGGTGGCCTTCTCCGAGGGACCCGTCGACCACGGGCTGTTCACCGCCGCCGGACGGATGCTCGGGTTGGCTCTCGACGCCGAGCATCGACCGGCCCCGACCCCCGCGACCGTGGCGGAGGTCGACGGTGTGACCGACGCCGGTGGTCTACTGGAACTGCTGAACCCCTCGGGCCCCCTGGGTGTCCTCCGCCTGGAGATAACCCCCGGCCCGTTCCGCCCCAGTGGCGCGCCCGTGCCCGAGACCGACCTGGCCCTGATAGCCGAGTC
>JALSTE010000806.1 GCA_026983855.1 Acidimicrobiia bacterium | reverse complement strand
CGGTGATCGCCATCGTGAACCGGCGTGGCAGTGATCTCACCGACCGCACCGACGGGGTGCTCTACACCAGCGATGGTCGTGACGTGGAGATGTCGGTGGCCTCCACCAAGGCCTTCTACGCCCAGATCGCGGCGGGTGCCCTGCTCTCCTACGGAATCGCCGAGGCGGTTCTCCCCGGTGGGGTCGATCCCCGGGGGCGGTCCGAGATGCTCGGGGCCCTGAGGCGCGTGCCGCTCGCCATGAGGGAGGTCCTGCGAACCCGCCCCCACATAGCGGAGGTGGCGGCCCGACACGCTCCCCGCAACCGCTACTGGGCGGTCGTGGGCAACGGGGTCGACCGGACCGCGGCCCGGGAACTCCGCATCAAGTTGTCCGAGCTCTGTTACAAGTCGATCTCCCAGGACAGCACCGAGGACAAGAAGCACATCGACCTGTCGTGTGAGCCGATGGTCCTGGTCTGCGCCTCGGGGCTCAGCGGCTCCAACGCCGACGACGTGGCCAAGGAGGTCGCCATCTTCCGGGCCCACAAGGCGACGCCCATCGTGCTGGCCTCCGACGAGCAGAGATACTCCTCGGCGGTGGAGATGCTGGTCCTGCCCGACGTGCACCAGAGGCTGAACTTCATCCTGGCCACCATGGCCGGTCACCTCTTCGGCTATGAGGCCGCCCTGGCGATCGACGCCCTGGCCCGCCCCCTGAGAGAGGCCCGGGTGGCGGTCGAGAAGGCCATCGAATCGGGTCACCTGACCGAGGTGGGGTTCGAGGAACTCACCGCCGAGCTCCGGGCCCCGGCCCGGACGTTCTTCGACGGGCTCCGTACCGGCAGCTACAACGGAAGCCTCGAGGCGAGCACCGCCGTGAGACTGGCCACCGTGTTCCGCTACGCCCTGGGCAACTCGCACCTGGAGGCCTACCAGATCGACTTCGGCCGGGTGGGGACACCGGCCCGGGTCGTGGAGGACCTGAACCTCGTACTGGGTCTGGCCATCGACGAGCTCACCCGGCCCGTGGACGCCATCAAGCACCAGGCCAAGACGGTGACCGTCGGAATCTCCCGCTCCGATGAGACCCTCCTCCGGGCCCCCCTCGTCCGCGAGGTGATGAGGGCCGGGGCACCGCGGGACCGCCTGAGCTACCGGGCCCTCCGCACCCTGGTGGCCCTCGACCCGGCGGTGGTCGAGGTGTTGGGTTACACCCGTTACCGCATCGAGGGCGATGTGGAGGGTGAGGCGATCATCAGCGTGGTCGACCGGGGAGGCGTGTCACGCGACATCCCCTCCAGGACCGACACGTCCCCCACCCTCAGGGGCACCAAGCACCGTGCCGCCTTCGAGAGGGAGGTCACGGTGGCCCGGGGCCGCAACGATGGCCGCACCGTGATTCTCGTTCCCGAGGTGAAGGACACCCAGACCACTGGCCTGACCCTGCTCCACGCCCGTTTCCACGACCGGCTGGAGGCCTCCACCATGAGATCGGTCATGGAGGGTTACCGGGGCCGCTACGCGGCACTAAAGGACGCCGTCACCGAGACCGAACCAAGTTTCCGTGACGATCTGCTGGCGACCATGGACGTGATCGATCTGCTGACCGAACCGGTGTACGTGGCCGCCGGACACTGGACGGCCGGAACCCGGTGACATGAGAGTTCGGCCGTGAAGGGAATCGGCATCGACAACGTGGAGGTGGGTCGGTTCCGGGACATGCTCGCCCGGCGTCGGGCCATGGCGACCCGCCTGTTCACCCCCGAGGAGTTGGAGTACGCCAACACCGCCAACGACCCCACCGAACGCCTGGCGGCCCGGTTCGCGGCCAAGGAGGCAACCATGAAGGCCCTCGGGGTCGGGCTGGGAGCCTTCGGCTTCCACGACGTGTGGGTGGACCGGAGCGATGACGGGCGCCCCCATCTGGTGGTGAGGGGCCGGGCGGCGGAGCTGGCGGCGGATCTGGGGGTGGAGAGGTTCGAGGTGAGCCTCACCCACACCGACTCCATGGCCCAGGCGGTGGTCGTCGCCCTCTGAGCCCCGGACGGGGGGATCGGTGGCTCGGCCCGTCGGGGGTGGGGCCGCCGGGGGCGGATCGAGCCCGGTTCGAGGGTCAAGGGTCGGCCCGTCGGGGACGGGGCCACCGCCGGTAGACTGACGACGGGGAGTCAATGGGAGGCACTGGGAGGCGCTGTGAGTTCGGCCACGGTCAGCGGTACATCGGAAGTCCGGATCCTGGTGGATCCCACCAGTGAGAGGGTTCCCGCCTCCCGGGCCCGGCCCGAACCCCTGGGGTCCATCGACGGCCGTACCATCGGACTGCTCGACATATCCAAGGCCCGGGGGAACCTGTTCCTGGACCGGGTCCAGGAACATCTGGAGAACCGGGGGGCGAGGGTCCTGCGGTTCCGCAAACCGACCTTCGCCAAACCGGCCCCCGTCGATCTGCGACACCAGATCGCCACCCAGTGCGAAGCGGTCATCGAGGCCCTCGCCGATTGAGGCAGCTGCACGTCGTGCAGTGTGCACGACATCGTCGACCTGGAGTCCCGCGGTGTCAGGGGGGTCTTCGTGGCCTCCGACCAGTTCGTTGACGGCGCCGCCGCCCAGGCCGCCGCCCTCGGGGCGGAGAACATGGCCGTCTTCGTCGAGCACCCGATCCAGGATCGAACCGACGAGGAGATGTCGGTCATCGCCGACGGGGTCGTGGAACGCGTGATCGGCGCCCTCCTGGGGGATTGAACCCCGGCCGGAGGGACGGTGGGCGTCGGTGGTCGGCGGCCGGGGCATGGCACCATGGACCAGATGCAGCCGGTTGTCCCTCCCGAGGCCATGAGAGTGGTCGACCGGGCCGCTGGTCGCAGCCTGGCCGAGTTGGTGGAGATGGCCGGGTGGGAGGTTCACCGGGCCGCCCGGGCCCTACTGGGTGGTACCTACGGTCGGAGGGTCGCGGTGGTGGCCGGGAAGGGGAACAACGGCGCCGATGGCCGGGTGGCCGCCCGACACCTGGAACGGGCCGGGGTGCGGGTGGACACGATCCCGCCGGGCCCCGGGGATCTGCGTGGGTACGACCTGGTGGTGGACGCCGCCTTCGGCACCGGCTTCCGTGGTGTCTATGAACCACCGACGGTGGGAGGGACACCGGTTCTGGCCGTCGACATCCCCAGCGGACTGGACGGGCTCACCGGGGAGAATCGGGGGGCTCTGGCGGCGACGGAGACGGTGACGTTCGGGGCCCTCAAACCCGGCCTGCTTCTCGGTGACGGCCCTGATGTCTGTGGTCGGATCGTGGTCCGTGATCTGGGTCTGGACCTGGGACCGGCGGAGGTCGACACCTGGCGTCCCGGCCCCGGGGACGTGTCGGATCGGTGGCCGCGACGAGCCCGTACCGCCCACAAGTGGACCCGGGCGGTGAGGGTCGTGGCCGGCTCGGATGGAATGGATGGGGCCGGTGTGCTGTGTACCGGGTCCGCACACCGTTGCGGGGCGGGGATGGTGGTCGTCAGCGGGTGGGGTGGGGGACCCTGGACCCGGGACCCGATCGAGGTGGTTCGGCGCCCCCTGTCCACGGGGGGATGGGCGGAGGAGGTCCTCTCCGATCTCGGACGGTTCCGTTCGCTGGTCATCGGTCCGGGCCTCGGACGGGATCCGGCCACCGCCGAGGGGATCCGGAGACTGGTGGAGGCCGCGGTGGTGCCGGTGGTCGCCGACGCCGACGCCCTGAGGGCCCTGGATCTGGATCGGCTGTCCACCCGGCGGGGCGGGACGGTCGTGCTGACACCGCACCGGGGTGAGTTCGAGGCCCTCACCGGTGGTGCCCTCGGTGCCGATCCCCTGGCGGCGGCCCGGGAGGCGGCCCGACGGGGTGACTGTGTGGTGCTGCTCAAGGGGGCCCCCACGGTTGTGGCCGGACCCGATGGCCGGGCCCTCATAGTCGACTCCGGTGACCGACGCCTGGCCACGGCCGGATCGGGTGACGTGCTCTCGGGGATGATCGGGGCGGTGCTGGGCGATGGGGATCCCCTGGTGATGGCCGGTGTCGCCGCCTGGGTGCACGGCTTTCTGCCGAGTCTGGGTCCCCGTTCCGGCCTGGTGGCCGGGGACCTCGTCGATCTGATTCCGGTGGCCCTGTCCGGTCTCCTGGGGATCCGACCGGGGTGATGGGCTCAACGCATCCGACGTGGTGTGCGGTCGACCGCCGAAGGCTGGCCGCCAATCTGGCCGTGCTGGCGGAGACGGTGGCCCCAGCCGAGGTCATACCCGTGATCAAGGCCAATGCCTACGGTCACGGTCTGATCGAGGCCGGGCGGTTGTTCGACCAGGTAGGCGTCTCACGGCTCGCCGTCGCCCACGTCGGTGAGGGACGTGAGCTCCGTCGGGCCGGGGTCGGGGCACCGATCCTGGTCATGGGGGCGTCGCTCCCCGGTCAGATCGAGGAGGGACTGGCGGCGTCGCTGGAGCTGACCGTGGCCTCCGAACAGGGGCTGGAGGCCACCGAACGGGCGGCGGAGCTCAGGGGGGAACCGGCCGTCGTCCACCTCAAGGTGGACACGGGTATGGGACGCCTCGGAGTGGCGGTGGACGATGCCCCCGACTTCATGGCCAGGGCCTGGGAGTCGCCCTGGCTTCGGGTTCAGGGACTCTTCTCCCATCTGGCCTGTGCCGATGACCCCGATCCGGAATCGGCCCTGCATCAGGTGCGGTTGTTCACCTCCCTCGTGGACTGGGCCCAGGGCGAGGGAATGCGACCCCCAGTCGTTCACCTGGCCAACTCCGCCGGGGCCCTGCGAATCGTGGAGGCCCGCTTCGACGCCGTGAGGACGGGAATCGCCCTGTACGGCGTGAGCCCCGACGTCGGATTCGATCTGGAGGAGATGACCGGGGGGAGACTGCGGCCGGCCCTGACCTGGGTGTCACGGGTGACCCACGTCAAGACCCAGCCGGCGGGCCGACCGGTCAGTTACGGATGGCGATGGGTTTCGTCCCGGGACACCCGACTGGCGACGGTGGCCGTGGGCTACGCCGATGGCTACCACCGGTTCTCGACGGGCAGGGCGGAGGTGCTCATAGGTGGTTTGAGGCACCCGGTGGTGGGGACCATATGCATGGACCAGCTCGTTGTGGACGTGGGGGAGCACGAGGTGTCCGTCGGGGACGAGGTGGTCCTGATCGGAGGGGAGGGAACCGAGGCCATATCCGCCGAGACCATGTCCGAGTGGGCCGGGACCATTCCCTATGAGGTGCTCACGTCGATCTCCTCGCGGGTTCCGCGGCGGTGGGTGCGGTGACCGTCCGACCCGGCGGCGGGGAGGTTCGGGCGGGGAGGGGATCGCGCCCGTTCGTTCCGGTGGTCGGTCCGGGGTGGGGGTCGTGGTCGGTTCCGGGCCTGGATACGATGAGCGGCCGGTTTTCTGCCGTGGGAGCCCCGACATGATCAGACTGCGTAGTCGCTCCGCCGAGGACACCCGGGCCATCGGTGGGGTGCTGGCCGGGGTGGCCGGGCCCGGGGACCTGATCCTGCTCACCGGCGATCTGGGGGCGGGCAAGACGGTGCTGGCCAAGGGCTTCGGTGCGGCCCTGGGGATCACCGAACCCATCACCAGCCCGACGTTCACCCTGGTGAGGGAGTACGACTCCGACCCGCCTCTCCACCACCTCGATGTGTACCGACTCGCCGGGCCGGGTGAGGTCACGGACCTGGATCTGCCCAGCCTCCTCGACGATGGGGGGATAACCCTCATCGAGTGGGGTGAGATCGTCAGGGGCGCCGTACCCACCGACCACCTCACCGTGGAGCTGGATCTGGCCCCGCCGGACGACGACCCCGACACCCGGATCGTGCTGGTGAGCGCGGTCGGCGGCCGGTGGGCGGCCCGAATGAACCACCTGTCGGGGGTTCTGGCCCCCTGGGTCGTGTCATGATCGTGGATGGAGGCGGTACGGACCAGATGTTGAGATCCCCATGTTGATCCTCGGTATCGAGACCGCCACTCCCCAGGTGGGGGTGGCCATCGGGGGCCATGAGGGGGTTCTGGCCTCCTTCCACTCCTCGCGCGACCGCAGGCACGCCGAGACCCTGGCTCCGGCCATCCGGTTCGTCGGTGAACAGGCCCGGGTGGGTCTGTCCGAGATCGGGGTGGTCGCGGTGGACACCGGGCCGGGGCTGTTCACCGGGCTGCGGGTGGGGCTGGCCACCGCCAAGGTGATCGCCAATGCCCTCAGAATCCCCATGATCGGGGTCTCGAGCCTGGACCTGGTCGCCTTTCCCGCCCGGTGGACCGACCGTCTGATCGTCTCCACCGTGGACGCCCGCCGGGGTGAGATCTTCTACGCCCTCTACCGACGGGTACCCGGGGGTGTTCAGAGGGTGGC
>JALSTE010000805.1 GCA_026983855.1 Acidimicrobiia bacterium | reverse complement strand
TGGTGTCGGGTGTCGCCGGTTCGGAGTGGGCGGTGGTGTCCGTGGTGGTGCCGGTATCGGCGCTCTGGGTCGGGGTGGGCGCCGCGGTGTCGGTCGCCCCTGCTGGCGCGGCCCGGGCCGTATCGCGATCCGGCACCTCGGTGGTGGGTGGTCGGCGGGCGCTCCAGTCGGGCCACTGTGGCGGGGGAGCCTCCCTACGGCGCCTCCGATCGAAGAGTGCCGCGATCACGGCTGCGGCCACCGCCAGGAGAATCAGCCTCAGCCACTTGCTCATGGCCCGAACCTAGCCCAGGCTCGACCTCCCGTTCATCCAGTTCATGCCTCGGGATTGGCGGGGGTCGAGCCACCGCCCGAGTCCCGGCCCCGGCCCGGACCCGACCGGTGAGCGCTGGGGTGGTCCCGTACCGTGGTTCGGGTACCCGAGTCGAAGCGTGGATCACTTGCCGTCAACCCCCCCAGGACCAGCCACTTCATGTCGTCGCCCCGACGCCGGTCCCCGAATCCGATCAGCCGCCATTCTGGTGGTGATGATCCTGGTGGTCTCGGCCTGTGCCGGTGGTGCGGATTCGCCGGAGGGTGCGCAGCCAACCACGTCACCGACCGACACGGTGGCGGTGGCCGACACGGGAACATCACCATCCACCGACCCCGGTGGTACCTCCGCACCGAAACCCCCGTCGGGTCCCGTGGACGGCGGGCGGGCTCTCCTGGGTGCCTACGTCGCTCCCCGGGGGGAGTTCGGGGACCGGGCCCGCCGGGAGGCCGTGCTCGCCCACGAGAGGAAGATCGGGCGACCCCTGGCCCTGGTGAACGAGTTCTTCGCCTTCGACAAGCCCTGGGCCCTGGATCGACTCCGGTGGCACCTCGAGTCGGGACGGGCCCTGATGATCTCGTGGAACGGGGCCCCCGCCGAGGCGATTCTCTCCGGGGAGCTGGATCCGGTGATCGCCGAGCGGGCCCGTTGGGCCCGGGATCTCGACGCCCCGTTGATACTCCGGTTCTTCTGGGAACCCGACGCCGCCAAGGGGGAGCGTTGGGGCTACCACGACGACCCCGGCCTGTACGGGCGGGTGTGGCGCCATGTGAGGGACATCTTCACCGCCGAGGGGGCCGACCGGGTCCTGTGGGCCTGGACCCCGACCACGTTTCACTTCTCCGACGGGCTGGCCCCCCGGTTCTACCCCGGGGACGACGTGGTGGACCTCATAGGGGCCGACGGCTACCTGTGGGTTCCCTGTCGGGGCGACCAGTACCGCTCGGCCTCCGATGAGTACGGGGACTTCCTGGACTGGGCCCGTGGTCGGGGCAAACCCCTGATCGTGGCCGAGTGGGGGGCGGGGGAGAACCCGGGCGGGGACACCAAGTCCCGCTTCATCGGGTCCATGGTCGAGATGGTGGAGAACGAACCCGAGATCGTGGCCGTGGTGGCCTTCGACTCCCCCGATCCCGAGGGGCGGGGCTGCGACTTCGAGATCGACAGTTCCCCCGGCTCCCTCGCCGCCTACCGGGATTTCGCCTCGTCGTCGGTGATGGGCGGCACCCCCGAGCGGCTGGCGGAGCTGGTGGGGTCGGGAGACTGAGCCCGGTCACGCGACCGTCCGGGACGCAGGGCGGTGACCAGCTCGTCCAGGTGCAGGAGGCGGGCCTGGGTCCCCATGGCGGCCAGGTAGACGACCATGGTCAGCGCCCCCACCCCCACGGCCGCCGGCGGAGCGGGGTCGGTGGTGACCCCCACGGCGATGGAGGGAAGTCCCACCAGCACCAGGGCCAGACCGGCCGCACGGAGATGTCCGGGCCCGAAGGGATGGATGCCGAGCAGCCGTTTGACCTGGGCCAGGGGGGCCAGGTTCGTGATCAGCAGTGACAGGGCCCAGGAGGTGGCCGCCCCGGCGATACCCCAGCGGGGAACGAGCACCAGATCCAACCCCAGTTGGAGGACCAGGGCGGCGGCATTGTCCAACAGCGACAGCCGGCTCCCTCCCGCCATCAGCAGGACCGCCTCCACCGGTCCCACGGCGGCGGCGACCAGCATGGCCGAGGCCAGGATCACCAGAACCGTGGCCCCATCGGAGTAGGAGGCCCCGAACACCCCCATCAGGGTGGAGGAGAAGCCAATCACCAACAGGTAGTAGGGCCAGGTCACGGTGACCAACCAGGCGGTTCCGGTACCGAATAGTTCCGCCGCCCGTGATGTCCGTCCGGCCGAGAGTTCCCGACCGACCATGGGGGAGATGGCCTGCACCACCGCCAGGTTCAGGAAGTTCCCGGCCAGCAGGAGTCGGGTGGCGGCGGTGTACACGGCGGCGGAGGCGGGATCCACGAGGGCGGCCACCAGCAGGATGTCGGCCCAGCGCAGCAGGACCTGGAGAGCGGTCGTGACGGCGTGGGGGGCGGTGAACCGCCAGTAGTCGGCCCGGAGGGCGGCGGCGTCGCCGGTGGCGCTCCCCTCGGGGGAGGACATCCGCCGCGACCACATGATCGCCGGGGGGAGGACCAGGGCGTAGGGGACGGCCCAGGCCACGGTCAGTCCCGCCGGCCCGGCCCCGGTGGCGGCGGCCCCACCCAGGAGGAGCACCTGGGCGGCGGGACGGACGATCCGGTCCAGGACGACCGTGGGCACCATGGTCTCGTGGGCCCGGGTGCGGGCGAAGACGAGGACCGCCACGGCGGCCACGGGGATGAACGGCGCGATCGCCACCAGGGTGAGGGTCAGGTCCCCGAGGTCGGCCCCGCCGCCCAGGAGCCGGGCCAGGGGGGAGCGTCCCACCGCGATACCGGCGGCCAGCACCGTCCCCGCCACCAGGGTCCGGGTCACGGCGGTGGTCATGACCACCCGTTCCCGCCAGCGGGTCCTCTCGACGGAGGCCAGGCTCCTGACCAGGCCCACCTCCGAACCCAACCCGGCCACCCGGAAGGCGATGTTGAACACGGCCATGGCCACGAACACCGTCCCCGCGGCGGCATCGTCGGACGACCCGCGCGCCACCAGGATCACCACCATCAGGGCGGCCAGGCCGTTGACCACCGATCCGGCGAATCCGATGATCCCACCCCGGGCCAGGCGGCCGAGGTGACCCGGGGGGCCCGATCCGGCGGTCACGGTCCGACCTCGGGGGGAGCCATGGGCGGAGTTCAGCCGCTCGGGTGCCCGAAGACCCACAGGGCCTCGCGGTCCAGACCGAGGCGTTCAGCCAGGCGGGCGTCGGACTCGGCGAAGCGGGCCCGCAGGTCCCTCTCGATCCCGGGGTCCATGGAGGGGTAGCTGCGGGCGTTGAAACGGGGAAAGTCGATCCCCCCGACCACGGGGATGTCGAGGAACGCCAGCACCTCCGAAACCGTACCGCGGGGGTCGTGCTCGAGGTCGACGGTCCTCACGATCAGGATCGACTCGGGCGGGAAGTGCTCCAGGTAGCGGCGGATCTGATCCTCGTAGAGGCCCCGGGCGACGTAGGAGTGGTGCTGGTGGGCGAAACTCACGTAGGACGGATCGGCCGCCATGCGGGCCGGTTCCCCCTCCAGACGGGACTCCTCCAGTTCCAGGGCGGTGGCGAAGTCCTCGGTCTCGAATCCTCTCTTGACCTCGTGGTTGTGGTGGGACAGCGCCCGCTGGACGGGGTCCCGGACCAGGATGATGATCCTGGCATCGGGGGACACCTCGGCCATCCGGCCGGGGACGGCGGGATGGAACAGGTAGTAGGGAGCGGCCTCCAGGATCCGCAGGTCGCTCCCGTTGAGGCGGCGGGAGCTCTCCACCGTGCGTCGGGTGGGGAAGAAGGACCGGTACCAGTCCAGGCCCCGGTCGTAGTTGGTGTCGAAGTAGTGGACGCCCTTCTCCAGGGCGGGTCCCTTCACCGAACGGTGCTGGGTGAGGTAGCGGAACAACGAGGTGGTACCGCAGCGCTGAGCCCCGACTATGTAGGTGTTGGGCACGGTCCTCATGGAGGCGGTGGCCCGTCCCGCCCCGTGGACGGTGGCCTTGACGGCATCACGGACCGGCACTGGGACTCCGGCCCCTCCGAGCATCCTTCGGGCGAAGACCCGTTTCCTCCCCGCACCTCCGCCGGACTCACCACCGGATCGGGAGTCGCGGCGATCCTCGGTCTCCGAACCCGACGGGGGAACAAGGTGGTCCAGTTCGTTGATGATCCGGGACGCCACCGAGGCGATCCGCGGCCGCCCCGACAGGGCCGATTCCTCGTACCGCAGGGCGAGTTCGGCCAGGTAGAGGGCGATGAGGACGTCGCCGTTGTCCTGGTCGATTCCGGTCATGATGAGATCGGCGGTCAACCGGCTTCGGGCCCGATCCAGCCCGGCGCTGACCGAGGCCCCTCCGTCATGGAAACCCTGCTGGAAGTGGAAGTGCACCAGGTCGAGCCCCAGGGGCACGTCGTCGTCGGCCCTCTCCCAGTCCCAGACCCCCAGCCGTCGACCCAGTCGCCTCATGTTCCAGGGGGCCCAGTCGCCGTGACCGAGACCGAAACGGAACGACTGGTCGCCGTAGCGCTGCCCGATCCGGGAAACGGACGCTGAGAGCCCCGGGGACACACCGGTCGCGGTCGTACGTCGGATCAGACGGGCCCAGTAGCGCGAGGAGACCAACGGGGACTCCACCGGGTCGCCGTGGGTGGCCATCTCCATGAGGGCGGCCGACATCAACTCGGCGTCGGGCCGTCCCTCGTCGGTGTGATTCAGGGGGGCGGTCACCAGCACACTCATGCCCCGCCAGTTCCCGTGGTGGAGAACCACCGGCACGACTATCTCGTGGAGTCTCCGGACCGAGAGCCGGTCGAGGACCCCGGCCTCGTGGTCGACCAGTTCACGGGTGGGGGGATTCCAGCCGATCTTGGCGTAGGCGATCAGCTCCCCGTCGGCCGTGGCGAGCTGCAGGACCGGCTTCTGGTTGGGTCTCAGG
>JALSTE010000804.1 GCA_026983855.1 Acidimicrobiia bacterium | reverse complement strand
GGGGTGGTACCCAGAACATCCTGCTCGCGTTCAGCCGCGACGGGCAGGACCTGGTGCTCCGCCGCCCACCGGCCCACAAGCGACCCAACAGCGACGAGACCCTGCGGCGCGAGGCCCGGGTACTGGCCGCCCTGGAGGGTCTTGAGGTACCTCATCCCGCCCTCATCGCCGCCTGCCCGACCACCGAGGTCATCGGAGCCGCGTTCACGATCATGGAACGGGTCCGCGGGTTCAATCCCTTCCCCACCTCCTCGGGGGCCACGGCCGCGCCCCCGCCAGACACCGTCGAGGTCAGCTCCGGGGACCGCCATGAGATGGGTCTGTCTCTGGCCCGGACCGCGGCCGCCCTGGGCAACCTCGAGCTGGGTAGCCTCGGTCTGGAGGGATTCGGGCGCCCCGATGGCTGGCTCGAGAGGCAGGTTCCACGCTGGCGGGCCCACCTCCTGGGTTACACCCGGTCCCCCACCTACCCGGTGCCCCTGCTCCATGGGGTGGACGACCTCGGTTCCTGGCTCGAGGCCAACCGTCCCCGGCGCTGGACCCCGGGGCTGATCCACGGGGACTGCCACCTGGCCAATGTGCTGTTCCGCACCGACCGGCCCGAGGTGGCCGCTCTCGTCGACTGGGAACTGGCGACCATCGGTGACCCCCTGATGGACCTGGGCTGGTTGATCGCCACCTGGCCGACGGAGGACAACGCCATCCTCAGCGGGGAGTCCCAGGTGCCCTGGCCCGAACCCCGTATGGGGCTGCCATCACCGGCGGAGATCGTCAGCGAATACAGCCGCTGCTCGAGGCTCCGGTCGGTCGGATCGGCCCCCTGGTACGGGGCGATGGCCTGCTACAAGCTGGGGATCATCCTGGAGGGCACTTTCGTGAGGGCCCGGGAGGGCCGGGCCGATCCGGCCACGGGCGAAACCCTCCACCAAGCGGCCCTGGCCCTGATCGAGAGGGGCCGGTCCCTGGCCGAGGGGACGGACTGGGAGGGACCCGCCGACTGAGGTCGGCCCGGGGCCGAGGTGGGTCAGGCCCTCCTCCCCCTCCGGGACCGGATCACCTTGTCGGGGTGTCGGGCGTTCAGGAAAGTCCCGCCAGGAACACCTCGGTGAGGGACAGGACCTCCTCGGGGGCCTCCCGGTGAGGAGCGTGACCGCACCCCGGGAGTTCCACCACCTCGACGGGACCGGACACCCCGGCGGCGATTCTCCGGGGATGCTCCATGGTCCCGTACTCATCCTCCGACCCCTGGATCACCAGAACCGGGCGGTCCACCCGATCCAGTCCCTCGAACTCCCAGGAACGGAATTCGGGCGACAACCACAGGGAGACGAAACCGCCGAAGGCCATGTCGACGTCACGGTGGTGACGCGAGAGGGCCCGGGCCAGACCGGACTCCACGTAGCCACGGTCCGCCGCCCTTATGGACCTCAACCCGTACTCCTCCACGAAGACGTGGGGGGCCTCGAGAACCGCCCCGGCGACCCGGTCGTCGGGCTGTTCGGCCAGGTAGCGCAGGGCGATGGTGGCCCCGTCACTGTGCCCGAAGAGCACCACCCTCGGAGCGTCGATGGCCGCCACCACCGCCGTGAGGGTCTCCTCCGCCTCGATGCGGAACAGGTCGACGGGCCAGGGCGGCTTTCGGGGACGGGACCACCCGTACCCCGGTCGGCTGTAGATCCATCCCCCGGCGCCGGTCCGGTCGCAGAGCCGTTCAGGGAAGCTTCCCCAGTGGGAGACCGAGCCGAGCCCCTCGTGCAGGAACACCAGGACGGTCTCGGGAGAACCCCCCTCCCGGCGGGGAACACCATCGAGACGGCGGATCTCGATGCCGTCCGGTCCCCCCGGTTCGACAGCGTCCCCCGATGCGCGGCTCGCGCCCGGCCCGACTTCCTCGATCCCCATGGTCACGAAAACTAGTGGCAGGGAACGGGACGACGGGAAAACTGGCACGCTGTCGCGGTGGACACCGACTCACCCCTCGATCTGACCGTCCCCGATCTGCTGGCCGGGCTGGAGTCCGGACGGTTGCGCCGGGAGGAGCTGATCTCGGCCTTCGAGGCCAGACTGGCGGCCCTCGACGAGGGCGACCACCCGGTTCGGGCCGTCCTGGACCGGCTGCCCGACCCCGATCGTCCCCCGGCCCCCGGTCCCCTGGAGGGCCTCCCCATACTGGTCAAGGGCAACATCGCCGTGGCCGGGCTAGAAGGGGTGTCGTGCACGGCCGGTTCCCTCGCCCTGGAGGGATTCGACCCCCCGAACGAGGCCACGGTGGTGGGTCGTCTCCGGGCGGCGGGGGCCGTGGTCATGGGGACCACCAACCTCTCCGAGTGGGCCAACTTCCGCTCCATGGAATCCACCAGCGGCTGGAGCGCACGGGGGGGATTGACCCTCAATCCCCATGGTCGGGGCCTGACCGCCTGCGGGAGCAGTTCGGGCTCGGCCGCCGCCGTGGCCGGGGGCCTGGTCCGCGTCGCCCTGGGGACGGAGACCGACGGCTCGATCTGCTGCCCCGCCTCCGTCTGCGGGGTGGTCGGATGGAAACCCACCGTGGGGACGGTCCCCACCGATGGTGTGATCCCCATCTCCCACCGCCAGGACTCGGTGGGTGTCCTGGCCGCCTCCATGGCCGATCTGCTGCCCGTGGCCGAGCTGCTGCTCGGCGGAACACTCCAAGGGATGCCGCCGCTCCACCCCGGTAGGACCGCGGATCCCGAGCCGGCCCGGGGTGTGGCGGGCCTGAGGATCGGGGTCGCCGACTCGCTCTTCGAGGCCGAGGCCGAGATCGCGGCCCTCATGGACTCGTTCGTCGCCACCGCCGGCTCCCGGGGGGTCCAGGTGGTGCGGGAGGTGACCGTTCCGCAATCGGAGGAGCTCAACTCGTTGGAGTTCGCCCTGCTCCTCCAGGAGTTCCACCACGGCGTGGACCTGTGGTTGTCGGGTCTCCCCCAGGTGGATCGACCCGCCGATCTCGCCGCCCTCATTGAGTTCAACCGCGAACACTCCGGAGCGGAGCTGCGGTGGTTCGGCCAGGATCTCTTCGAGGCTGCGGTGGAGACACCTCCCCTCCTCGACGGTGGCTACGACGAACGGGTCGAGCGCGCCCTTCGGCTGGCCGAACGGGACGGCCTGAGGGCCGAGTTCGAGCGCCATGGTCTCGACGTGCTGGCCGTACCCGTGGAGCGGCCGGCGGGAAGGGTGGAACTGGGGCGTCCCCACCCAGGGGGTGGTTTCGGGGCCATCACCGCATCGGCCGTCGCCGGATGGCCGGTGCTCACACTGCCGTTGGGGAGGATCGCGGGCCTCCCGGTGGGGATGGGACTCATCGCCCCTCCCGGTTCGGACCCCTTCCTGCTCAGGGTCGGGGCCGTACTCGAGCCCCTTCTGCCCTGGTCCTCCGAGGTCACCGGATGGAGGTCATAGGCCGCCCGACCAGTTCAATCCCACCAGGATGGACTCGAACCGCCCCCTCAGTCCTCGGGGGTGGGGACCGGTCGGAGCTGGGCCATGGCGTCCAGGAAGGCATCGTTCTCCGGGGGGGAGCCAATGGTCACCCGGATTCCCTCACCGGGGAAGGGGCGGACCATGACTCCTCGGGTCTCCAGGCCCGCCGCCACCTCGGAGGCCTCGCTGGTGGGGAGCCACACGAAATTGGCCCGGGAATCGACAATCTCCCATCCCCGAGCGACCAGGGCGGCAGCAACCCTTCCCCGTTCGGACACGCACTCCGCCACGTGGCGGGCGAGGGTGTCGGTGTCGGCCAGGGTGGCCTCGGCCGCGGCCTGGGCCATGCTGTTCACGGTGAAGGGGAGTTGGGTGGTGTGGAGGTAGCCGATCAGCTCGTCGGAGGCCAGGGCCCAGCCCACCCTCATCCCGGCCAGTCCGCGGGCCTTGGAGAACGTCCGGGTGACGATCACGTTGTCGTGGTCCTCCACCAGGCGGACCAGCATCTCGTCCCCCTGTCCGGTGTACTCGTGGTAGGCGGCGTCAACGACCACGATCACGTCCTCGGGCAGAGCCCCGATCAGGGCCTCGAGCTCCGGCTTCTCCAGCAGCGTTCCGGTGGGGTTGTTCGGATTGGCGAGGAGGACCAGGGAGGTTCGGTCATCGACCGCGTCGGCGATGGCGCCGGGGTCGAAACCGTTGGCGACGAGCGGCACGGTTACCGGGGTCCCACCGGCCAGACCGACCAGGATGGGGTAGAGCTCGAAGCTCCGCCACGGATAGACCACGGAGACGCCGGGCTCCACGAAGGCCTGGACGATCTGCTGCAGCAGACCCGAGGACCCACAGCCCACCGCCACGTTGTCGAGCTCGACACCCATGGTCCGGGCCAGGGCCCGCCGGAGGTGTTCGGATCGGTTGTCCGGATACCGGTTGGCGGACCTGGCCGCCTCCATCGCGGCACGGAGCGCGGCCCCAGAGGGGGGAACATCCCGTTCGTTGGCCGACAGTTTGATCGCCGGGTTCGGGCCCGGCGCCCCGGGCGTGGTGTCGGGCGATCGGCCCGGTACATAGGCCGCCGCATCCAGGACGGGCTTTCTGGGTTTTCCTGTCACGGCCCGCGACTGTACCGCCCCCATGGTTCAGAGGGTCCAGCGGAGTAGACGGTCCCCTCACCGGAGTCACCGGCGCCGCTGGGAGAATCCCTTTTCGGGCACGCTGGCTCCCGACGTGTCACCATCGGTGTGGGGTCCGGCGCCGCTGGGAATCTCCCCTGTCGGGCACGGTGGCTCCCGACGTGTCACCATCGGTGTGGGGAGATCGTGGGGACTCTATGCGAATGACCGACAAGACCGCCGTGGTGACCGGAGGGGGAAGCGGCCTCGGTCGGGGCCTGTGCATGGCCCTGGCCCGACGGGGCAATTCGGTGGTGGTGGCCGACATAGAGCCCGAGGCGGCCGAACGAACCGCGGAGGAGGCGGCGGCACTGGGGGTGGAGTCAGCGGCCTTCGTGTGCGACGTGTCCGACCACGACGCCGTCGTCGCCCTGGCCGACTACGCCTGGAGTCGTTTCGGGTCGGTGGAGATCCTCTGCAACAACGCCGGGGTGAGCCTCGGGGGCCGACTCGTGGATGCCCGTCCGGAGGACTTCGACTGGGTCTTCGGGGTGAACGTCAAGGGGATGCTCAACGGCAGCCAGGTCTTCGGAAGCCGCTTCGCATCCACCGACGCCACCTCGTTCATAGTGAACACGGCCTCCGAACACAGCATCGGTGTGCCCCACGTGGGCGCTGGGCTGTACACGGCGTCCAAGCACGCCGTGCTCGGCCTCACCGACGTCCTGCGCCGGGAGATGCCCCACAACGTCCAGGTCTCCCTGGCCTGCCCGGGGATCGTCTCCAGCCGTATCCACGACGCCACCCGGAACCGCCCGGCCGACCTGGGGGGTCGGGGAGAGCCCAACCGCCTCGCCCAGGCCGTCCTGGCCATGGGGATGGACCCCCTCGAGGCCGGGGAGCACGTGATCGTCGGTGTCGAGGACGGGGAGTACATGATCTTCACCCACAGCCATTCCCGCGAGTACGCCGATGAGAGATACCGCGAGATCAGCCGGGCCTTTGAGCGCCAGGCGCCCCGCGTCCCCGGGGACGAGCGCTACAAGGTGGCCAACCTCGTTCGTGAGGCCCGGGCCACCGCCGAACCCTGAGCACCTCACCGGGATGCCGCCGCCCGACCCCTCCCGCCCCGGGGGGATCGCCCCTGATCCCCCGAGATCCCCCACATTGACATTGGTCACACTTCCGCGGTAGCAAATGGGGCACCCGGGGACACCGTGGTGCCGGCTTCCGTCGATTCGAACCCACCGGCTCGAATCGACCGGAGCCGGTCCCCAATCCCCGAATGGGCGAAGCCCGGACCGAGGGGATCAGCGACCAGATCCGGCCCGGGAGTCAATGGGGCCGGGCCCCGGGGAGGGATCCTGCACCGTGGCTGTCAATCCGACGGCGGAGTCCATCGAGGAGATCGTCGGCGTGGCCGGTACGCCCGAGGACGGGCCGATCGTCATGATCAACCTGAATCGGTTCCGGGAGAGGGCCGACTACGGGCCGAACCCTCCCGAGGGTCTCGACGTGGAGGTCAGCGGGGAGGAGGCCTACGCCCGCTATGGAGCGGTGGGTGCGGCGGCCGTGGCCGCCACCGGTGGGAGACTCCTGTGGTCCGCCCCGGTCGCCTCGGTGGTCATCGGCGATCCCGACGACTCCTATCACCAGGTCCTGGCGGTCTGGTACCCGAGCCGGGCCGCGTTCCTCAAGCTGGGTGACCATCCGGGGTACCTCGATGCCACCATCCACCGCAACGCGGCCCTGGAAAAGGCGTCCATACTCTGCTGTCCCGCCGGAGACCCCGAATCCCTCGGCAACCCGGGCTGAACACCCAGGGGGAGTGGTGGTTCCGACCCCGGGGCTTCAG
>JALSTE010000803.1 GCA_026983855.1 Acidimicrobiia bacterium | reverse complement strand
GGCGGGCTCCGGGGCCATCCAACCTCCCCGGCCGCAGCACCAGAGGAACAGCCAATGAGCAAGATCAAGGTCGCCAATCCCATCGTCGAACTGGACGGCGACGAGATGACACGCATCATCTGGCAGTGGATCAGGGACCGACTGATCCTGCCCTACCTAGATGTGGACCTGAAGTACTACGACCTCTCCATCGAGAACCGGGACGCCACCGACGACCAGGTGACAGTCGACGCCGCCAACGCCATCAGGGAGTACGGCGTGGGGGTCAAGTGCGCCACCATCACCCCCGACGAGGCCCGGGTCGAGGAGTTCGGCCTCAAGAAGATGTGGCGCTCCCCCAACGGCACGATCCGCAACATCCTGGGCGGGGTGATCTTCCGGGAGCCGATCCTGATCTCCAACATCCCCCGCTACGTTCCCGGCTGGACCAAGCCGGTGATCATCGGCCGCCACGCCTTCGGCGACCAGTACAAGGCCACCGACTTCAAGGTCCCCGGCCCGGGGAAGGTAACCCTGACCTACACCCCCGAGGGGGGTGAGCCCGAGGTCCACGAGGTCTACGACTTCGAGGGTTCCGGGGTGGCCATGGCCATGTACAACGTGGATGAGTCCATCTACGGCTTCGCCCGGGCCAGTCTCAACTACGGGCTCCAGCGCGGGGTCCCGGTGTACCTCACCACCAAGAACACCATCCTCAAGGCCTACGACGGCCGCTTCAAGGACATCTTCGCCGAGGTGTACGAGGGGGAGTTCAAGGATCGTTTCGAGGAGGCCGGTATCTGGTACGAGCACCGTCTCATCGATGACATGGTGGCCCAGAACATCAAGAACGAGGGCGGCTACGTCTGGGCCTGCAAGAACTACGACGGTGACGTCCAGTCCGACACCGTGGCCCAGGGCTTCGGCTCCCTGGGGCTCATGACCTCGGTGCTGCTCTCCCCCGACGGCAGGACCGTGGAGGCCGAGGCCGCCCACGGCACCGTCACCCGGCACTACCGCCGGCACCAGGCGGGGGAGAAGACCTCCACCAACCCCATCGCCTCCATCTTCGCCTGGACCCAGGGGCTCCGCTTCCGGGGCCGCATGGACGAGACCCCCGAGGTGATCCTGTTCTCCGACGTGCTGGAGAGGACCATCATCGAGACCGTCGAGGCCGGGAAGATGACCAAGGATCTGGCCCTGCTCATAGGCCCCGACGCCCCCTGGATGACCACCGAGGAGTTCATGGAGGCCCTCGATGAGGGTCTTCGCCGGGCCATGTCCTAAAACCAGGAAGGCACGATCCGTGCCCTCCGTCAGCCCTCAGGAGAAGAAGCGATGACCGACTACGACAAGCTCTACATCAACGGCGCCTGGGTCCCCTCCACCGGTTCGGGTTCCATCGACGTGGTGAACGCCTCCACCGAGGAGGTCATGGGGTCGGTGCCCGAGGGCACCGTCGCCGACATGGAGGCCGCCATCGCCGCCGCCCGGAACGCCTCCGATGCCTGGGCCGCCGAGGGTGTCGAGGAGAGGGCCAAGTACGTTCAGCGGATCGCCGAGGGTCTCAAGGCCCGCATGGACGAGATCGCCACCACCATCGCCGGGGAGGTGGGGATGCCCATCAAGCTGGCCAAGGGCATCCAGGTGGGCCTGCCCATCGGCACCACCGAGAGCGTGGTGAACCTGGTGAAGGAGTTCCCCTTCGAGGAGGAGGTCGGCAATTCCCTGGTGGTGCGGGAACCGATGGGCGTGGTGGGCTGTATCACCCCGTGGAACTACCCCCTGCACCAGATCATGGCCAAGGTGGCACCGGCCCTGGCCACCGGGAACACCGTGGTCCTCAAGCCCAGCGAGGTGGCGCCCCTCAACGCCTTCATGCTGGCCGAGGTGATCGACGAGGTGGGCCTGCCCGCAGGGGTCTTCAATCTGGTCAGTGGCTACGGCCCCGTGGTCGGGGAGGTCCTGGCCACCAGCCCCGAGGTGGACATGGTGTCCCTCACCGGTTCCACCCGGGCCGGTCGCCGGGTGAGCGAACTGGCGGCGGCCACGGTCAAGAAGGTGCACCTCGAATTGGGCGGCAAGTCCCCCAACGTGGTGCTCGACGACGCCGACCTCTCCGAGGTGATCGGCAAGGGCGTGTTCGCCTGCTATCTCAACTCGGGCCAGACCTGCACCGCCCACACCCGCATGATCGTGCCCCGGGAGAAGATGGACGAGGTGGCCGAGATGGCCAGGGCGGCGGCCGAGAGCTTCCCCCTGGGGGCCGCCGACGACCCCGCCAACCTGCTGGGTCCCCTGGTGTCGGAGGCCCAGTGGAACCGGGTCCAGGACTACATCCGCAAGGGCATCGAGGAGGGGGCCGAGCTGGTCACCGGTGGCCTCGGCCGTCCCGAGGGGGTGGAGAAGGGCTACTTCGTGAAGCCCACGGTGTTCAAGAACGTCGACAACTCCATGACCATCGCCCAGGAGGAGATCTTCGGACCGGTTCTCTCGATAATCGGCTATGAGGACGAGGAGGACGCCGTCCGCATCGCCAACGACACCGTCTACGGCCTGGCGGCCGGGGTGTGGTCGGCCGACCAGGAGAGGGCCAAGCGTGTCGCCCGTCGGATCAAGGCCGGTCAGGTTGACGTGAACGGTGGGGCCTTCAATCCCATAGCCCCCTTCGGTGGATACAAGCAGTCCGGCAACGGGCGGGAGCTGGGCCGGTTCGGAATCGAGGAGTTCCTCCAGGTGAAGAGCCTGCAGCTCTGACCCGGGGTCGGCCGGCGTAATTCAGCCGGTACCCGAACCGGACGTGGGTAGCCTCGATTGCTGTCCACGTCCGGGTCGAGGTGTTCCCATGGCAGTACAACTCGATTCCGAGGTGGAGGCCGGCCCCCCCGATGATGGGTCGGCGCCCGGGGTCCGCCCGAATCCCGGCCGGGCCGAGGTGATGAGGGCCGGCTGGCGCATCGTCACCGACGCCGCCCGTCTCCACCCCTGGCCCCTGGCCATCTCCGTTGTGGGGGCGACGGTCTTCGCCCTGATGTCGATCGCCGCCGCCATCGTCCAGGGGTGGGTCACCGACGAGGTCGTGGTCCCGGCCTTCGTCCCCGGGGGGACCAGACCGGCCCTCGCCGGGGCGGTGGCGGCCATCATCGGCGTGGCCCTGCTGAAGGCCCTGGGGGTGATGGTCCGTCGCTACTTCGCGGCCATGACCGTGGCCCGGATGCAACGCACCCTGAGGGACCGCCTGGTCGACCTCTACCTCGACGCCCCCCTGGGTTTCTACGCCCGCCATCCGACGGGGGAGCTGCTGGCCCACGCCGACGCCGACGTGAATCTGGCCACGGAGATGATCAACCCCCTGCCCTTCGGACTGGGGGTGATCGTCCTGGTGGTGGGGTCCCTGGTGGCGCTGTTCGTGACCGACCCCTGGCTGGGCCTGGTGGCGGTGGCCCTGTTCCCGGTGCTGGGTCTCATGAACCACGTGTACGCCGGAAAGGTTGAAGCGCCGGCCGCCTCGGCCCAGGAGGCCATCGGGGCGGTGTCGGCCGTGGCCCACGAGAGCATCGACGGGGTGATCGTGGTCAAGACCCTGGGACGCGAGGCGGCCGAGGTCGATCGCCTGGCGGCCGAGGCCGACCGTCTCCGCCGCCACCGGGTGAGGATCGGCGAGCTCAGGGCGGTGTTCGAGCCCCTGGTGGACGCCCTGCCCAACCTGGGCATCATCGCCCTGTTGGTGATCGGCGCCTTCCGGATCGACTCGGGCCACATCACCCCCGGTGACCTGGTTCGGGCCATGGCCCTGTTCCAGATCCTGGCCTTCCCCATCCGGGTGCTGGGCTACCTCTTCGAGGAGATCCCGCCCTCGGTGGTGGCCCGCCGCCGGGTGGACGGCACCCTGTCCGAGGAGACCGAACGGCACGACCACCGGACCGTGGCCCTGCCCGGGGGTCCCCTCGACCTGACCTACGAGGGGTTGTCGTTCCGCTTCCCGGGGGCGGACAGCGACGTTCTGGTGGGGGTGGACGCCACGGTGCCCGCCGGAGAGGTCGTGGCCCTGGTGGGTTCCACCGGGTCGGGCAAGACCACCATGTGTCAACTGGCGGCCCGGCTGATGGAACCCACGGGAGGTCGTATCGAGTTGGGTGGTGTACCGCTCGATCTGGTCCGTCCGGCCGATCTGCAACGGGACGTGGCCCTGGTGTTCCAGGAGACGTTCCTGTTCTCGGGCTCGATCAGGGACAACATCACCCTGGGATCGGACCACACGGCCTCCGAGGTGGAGGAGGCGGCCCGCATCGCCGGGGCCCACGGCTTCATCACCGAGTTTCCCTCCGGTTACGACACCGTGGTGGGCGAGAGGGGGGTCACCCTCTCGGGTGGTCAGCGTCAGAGGGTGGCCCTGGCCCGGGCCCTGATCCGCGGCCCCCGGCTGCTGATTCTGGACGACGCCACCTCGGCGGTGGATCCCATCGTGGAGGGCGAGATCCTGGCCGGGTTGAGGGAGGCCCTGGGCACCACCACGCTGATCGTGGCCCAGAGGGTCTCCACCATCGCCCTGGCCGACCGGGTGCTCTTCCTGTCCGGAGGGCGGATCAGGGCCGCGGGCACCCACGCCGAACTGCTGGCCGTCCCGGCATATGAGGCCCTGGTGCGGGCCTATGAGGAGACCGGTGGTGTGGGGGTGCGACCGTGACCGTGACGGCAGATGAACTCAATCCCCCGCTCGAGACCCCACCGTCGAGTTTCCGGATCGACGAGAGCGATGACGCCGGGGCCATCGATGTCCTGCGACGGGGTCTGAGGGCCAGCCCGGAGCTGCGCGAGGGGGCGGTGGCCACCATCGGCATGGGTCTGACCAGCACCGTCGGTCGGCTGTCCATCCCCGTTCTGATCCAGCAGATTCTGGATCGGGGGGTCATCGGCCCCGATGGTTTCCGCCCGGGATTCGTCTACGGGGCGGCGGCCGTGGCCACCCTCGTCATCCTGGTCGTGGTGGTCCTCAGCCGGATCACCACCCTCAGGCTGGTGAAGGCGGCCCAGGACACCCTCTACGGTCTCCGGGTGAGGGCCTTCGCCCACGTCCACGATCTGAGCATGGCCACCCACACCGAGACCCGCAAGGGGGCCCTGGTGTCGCGGGTGACGTCCGACGTGGAGACCCTGGCCCGGTTCTCCGAATGGGGGGCCCTGGCCTGGATCATCGACGGCACCATGATCGTGGGGACGATCGTGGTCATGTTCGTCTACTCATGGCAATTGGCCCTCATCACCGTGGCCGTGTTCGCCCCCCTGGTGCCGATATTCCGGGCCATCCAGCGCCGCCAGCTAGCCGCCTACGACGAGTGGCGGTCACGGGTCTCCGACACCATGTCGGAGGTGTCGGAGGTCGTGGGGGGCGCGGCCCCGGTCAGGGCCTATGGACTGAGGGAACGGGAACGGAGACGGCTGCGACGCAGTGTGGACGAGCAGTACCGGGCGTACATGAGGGCGGCCCGGTACTTCGCCCTGATGTTCCCCCTCGGTGACATCGTGGCCGCGGTGGCCACCTCGGCGGTGATCGCGGCCGGGGTGTTCTGGGGTCCGGGCTGGGGGCTCGGAGTGGGGGATCTGGTGGCGTTCGTGTTCCTGGTGGCCCTGTTGCTGGGCCCGGTGTCGGAGATATCGGAGGTCCTGGACCAGACCCAGAACGCCCTGGCCGGCTGGCGCAAGATACTCACCCTCCTGGAACACCCGATCGAGATCGTCGAACCGGAGAACGGGCTGGAGCTTCCCGAGGGCCCGCTCGGGGTGACGGCGGAGGGGGTCGAGTTCCACTACGGGGACGGGCAGCCGGTTCTGCGGGGTGTGGACGTGTCCATCCCCGCCGGGGCCAACGTGGCCATCGTGGGGGAGACCGGTTCGGGCAAGACCACTTTCGCCAAACTCCTGGTGCGTCTGGCCGACCCCACCTCCGGTCGGATCCTCATAGGCGGGGTGGACCTCAGGGAGGTGGCGGCCCCGGTCAGACATCGGGCGGTGCGCATGGTGCCCCAGGACGGTTTCCTCTTCGACACCACCATCGGTGTGAACGTGGCCTTCGGTCGGCCGGGAGCGGAGGAGGCCGAGGTGGCCGCCGCCTTCACCGCCCTGGGCCTGGACTGGTGGTTGGACCGCCTGCCGGAGGGACTGGCCACCCCGGTGGGGGAGAGGGGCGATTCGCTCTCCGTCGGGGAGCGTCAACTGGTGGCCCTGGCCCGGGCCCAGCTGGCCGACCCCGGTCTGTTGATCCTCGATGAGGCCACCAGTGCCGTGGACCCCGAGACCGAGAAGGCCCTGGGGGAGGCCCTGGTGCGTCTGTCCCGGGGTCGCACCACGGTGGCCATAGCCCATCGGTTGTCCACGGCCGAGGCCGCTGACCTGGTGCTGGTTTTCGACGACGGCCGCCTGGTCGAGAGCGGCA
>JALSTE010000802.1 GCA_026983855.1 Acidimicrobiia bacterium | reverse complement strand
TCCACCGGAGTGGACCGAGGGCCGACCTCCACCGCCGGCGGTTGCCCGGGGGGGTGATCGCTCCGGTACCGTGGGCGAAGATCGAGGGGAGACCGAGTGGTCAAGGTTCTCTACCCGGGTTCGTTCGACCCGGTCCACAACGGGCACGTGGAGATCGTGTCCACCGCCTCCAAGTTGTTCGACGAGGTGGTCGTGGCCGCCATGCGCAACCCCCAGAAGGGGGCCCCGCTGTTCGACATCGATGAACGAAGGGAACTGCTCGAGGCCTCCCTGGCCCACCTCCCGAACGTGACCGTCACCCAGTTCTCGGCCCTGGTGGTGGACCTGGCCCGGGATCTCGGGGCCGACATGATCATCAAGGGCCTGCGGGGGGTGTCGGATTTCGAGAGTGAGCTCCTGATGGCCCAGATGAACCGGGCGGTGTCGGGGATGATCACGGTCTTCATCCCCTCGACGTCATCGGACTCCTACATAGCCTCCAAGTTCGTCCGTGAGATCCACCGCTACGGTGGGGACGTGAGCGGAATGGTGCCCCCACCGGTGGCCGAGGCCCTGCGTCGACGGAGGTCCGAGAGCCCGTGACCGGGTCGAGGGAGCTGTCCGAACTGGCCGATCTCCTGGCCGAGGCCATCGCCATGGTCTCCGAGGCCCGGCCGGTGGCCCTGTCCACCATGGTCAAGGTCGATCGCGACGCCATGCTGGATCTGCTGAACGAGATCGGTGAACGGCTGCCCGATGAGCTGCGCCAGGCCCGCTGGTTGCTCAAGGAGCGCGAGGAGTACCTCGAGGCGGCCCGCGGTGAGGCCCGGGAGATCGTGGCGGCGGCGGCCGTTCAGGCCGAGAGGATGGTGGAACGCACCGAGGTGGTACGCGCCGCCGAGCAGCGGGCCCGACGGGTACGGGACCAGGCCCTGGCCGAGTCCCGTCGCCTGAGGCGACAGACCGAGGACTACTGCGAGGAACGGCTGGGGGAGTTCGAGACCACCCTCCACGACATCGCCGCGGTGGTGAAGAGGGGTCGGGATCGTCTGGCCGCCCTGCCCCACACCCCGCCCGAAACCCCCGAGAACGCCGCCACCGACACCGGGGAGGCCGGGGAACCCGGGGGTGAGCCGCTGTTCGACCAGGACCGCCCCGCCGCCGACACGATCGACATCCGCTGAGGAGGACTCGCCATGCGGATTCCGCTCACCGACCTGCGTCGGGGGCTCAACCGGCGCCGGGGGTTCACGGGTCGTACCCGGGCCGAGGGGCTCCGGGTCGGCGACACCACCGTGCCCCCGGAGGTGGACGTGGTGCTGGACCTGGTGCTGGAGTCGGTCCACGAGGGGGTGATGGTCACCGGCACCGTGTCGGGGGAGTGGCGGGGGCCCTGCAACCTCTGTCTCCGTCCCCTGGAGGGGCCACTCGTGGCCGAGGTGGCCGAGTTGTTCGCCGATGAGCCGGTGGAGGGGGAGACCTACGCCGTGGGGCGGGAGTTCCTGGACACCACCGAGATGATCCGGGACTCGCTGTTGCTGGCCCTACCGGTCCTGGCCCGGTGTCCCTTCGGTGGGGTGGGCCGGTGTCCCAACGCCCCCGACATGGGCACCGACGACACCGGGGGGTCCCCCGAGGTGCGCGATCCCCGCTGGGCCGCCCTCGACCAGCTCCGGTTCCCCGAGGCGACCTGAGGGCGGGGGCCGGCCCGAATCCATCACGGCGGGGCGGCCGGGATCCCCGGATCCGAGGTAGCCGCCGGGGTCCGGAGGGAGTACGATTGCACCTTCGTGCCGGCCGGTATCCACCGCCGTGGCCCGCCAAGCTCCAGGAACCGAAATGGCAGTCCCCAAGAAGAAGACCTCCAAGTCCAAGACCCGCAGCCGTCGGGCCGCGGCGTGGAAGCTCGCCGCCGCCCCCCGCAGCACCTGCCCCCGCTGCCACGAGGCCAAGCTCCCCCACGTCGTGTGCCCCAACTGTGGGTGGTACCACGGTCGCCAGGCCATAGAGGTCGAGTAGCCCGTGGGTGCATCCCTGCCCCTGGCCCTCGACGCCATGGGCGGAGACAACGCACCCGGTGAGATCATCGCCGGGGCCCGGGGTGCGGTCGACGAACTCGGGGTCAGGGTGACCCTCGTCGGTCAACCCGAGCGGATCACGGCGGCGCCCGAATCCGAGGGCATGAATCTCGGAGACACAGCTCTCGGAGGCCCAGCTTCAGAGGGCATATCCGTGCACCCGGCCTCGGAGGTCATCGCCATGGACGCCGATGGGGCCCGGGCGGTGCGCCGTATGAAGGACTCCTCCCTGGTGAGGGCGGCCGAACTGGTCCGCGACGGCAAGGCCTCGGCCATGATCTCGGCCGGGAACACCGGGGCCACCGTGGCCAGCGCCCTGCTGCGCATGGGGCGGATCAAGGGCGTCAGCCGTCCGGCGGTGGCCACCCCCATACCCGTCCCCGGATCCACCCCCACCGTCCTGCTGGACGCCGGGGCCATGGCCGACTGCCAGCCGTCCTGGCTGGCCCAGTTCGCCCAGATGGGCTCGGTGTACGCCACCAAGAGGTTCGGGATCGACGAGCCCCGGGTGGGCCTGCTCTCCATCGGGGAGGAGGCCTCCAAGGGCAACCAGCTCACCAAGGAGGCCCACGCCCGCCTGGTCGAGACCCCCGGGATCAACTTCATCGGCAATGTCGAGGGCCGCGACATCATGACCGACGGGGTGGACGTCGTCGTCACCGACGGTTTCACCGGGAACGTGGTGCTCAAGACCCTCGAGGGCGGTCTCAAGGCCATGGTGGCGGCGGTGCTGGAGGCCCTGGCATCCGAACCCCAGACCCTGGGCCTGCTGGCCCCCCTCGCCACCCAGATGGATCCCGACACCTACGGGGGGGCTATGCTCCTCGGGGTCGACGGGGTCTGCATCATCAGCCATGGCTCCTCGGGTCGCCAGGCGGTGGTGAACGCCATGAGGGTGGCCCGCGACATGGTCGAAGCCGACCTGGTGGGGGCCCTCGCCGCTAGGATCACCCCAGAACCAACCTCCAGGAGTTGAAGTTGCCGGCGGAGACACATGTCGAACAAGGTCCCATGGACCGTCAGGAAGTCTTCGAGTTCATCCGCGACCAGTTGGCCGACATCCTCGAGATCGAACCCGACGAGGTGACGGAGGGGTCGTCGTTCACCGACGACCTCGACGCCGACTCCCTGGCTCTGATCGAGCTGGTGGAGGCCCTCGAGGAGGAGATCGGCGAGCGTACGGTCGGCTTCCGGATCGAGGACGAGGATCTCGAGGATCTCCGGACCGTCCGCGACGCCGTGGACTACGTGACGGCCAAGCTCGGTTCGTAGCCCTGGGGACCGGAAGCGGCGTCGAGGAGCTGGGTCGGAGGATCGGACACGTGTTCGCCGACCCCGGGCTGCTCGAACGCGCCCTGGCCCACCGGTCCTGGTGCGCCGAGCTCAACGACCGCCGGGCCGGAACCGGGGAGGCCGATCACGGCTCCACCGCTGGAGACAATGGATCGGTTCCCGGTGCTCGGACGTCACCGGGGGTGGAGGAGTCCAACGAGAGGCTGGAGTTCCTGGGCGACTCGGTGGTGGGCCTGGCGGTCACGGAGTACATGTACCGCCACTTCTCCCACCTGGCCGAGGGTTCCATGGCCAAGGTGAGGGCCTCGGTGGTGAGCACCGACAGCCTGGCCCGGGCGGCCACCGAGCTGAGGATCGGCGAGGCCCTGAAGCTGGGTCGGGGTGAGGAGATGACCGGAGGTCGGGAGAAGACCTCCCTGCTGGCCGACGCCTTCGAGGCCGTGGTCGGCGCCGTCTACCTCGACGGTGGATGGGACGCCGCCTGCTCCATGGTGCTGAACTCCCTGGGGGACCGGGTGAGGGAGGCCATGGAACTCCCCGGGTCCGACGACCACAAGACCAGACTCCAGGAGGAGGCCGCCGGGAGATTCGGTTCGGTCCCCTCCTATGAGATAGCCGAGGAGGGGCCCGATCACGCCAAGACGTTCATGGCACGGGTCACCATCGACGGTAGAGAATGGGGCCGGGGTCGGGGGAGATCCAAGAAGAGGGCCCAACAGGAAGCAGCCCGAGTCGCCTGGGAGGCGATGACGGAACCGACACGAGAGACACAGAGCAGCTGATGGCCGAACTACCCGAGGTGGAGATAGCCCGCCGCGACCTGGACAAGGACGTGAGCGGGCGCAAGATCAAGTCCGTGGAGGTGCCCGGACCCTTTTCGATGCTGTCGGGGCTGCGCTCCAAGAAGGAGATGAGTCCCCGGCTGGAGGGCCACAAGATCGTCTCGGTGTCCCGCCGGGGCCTGTGGCTGCTCTTCGATCTGGGCGACGACATGATCCTGGCCATGGACCTGGGGCACGGGGCCCACATCCGGCGCCACGCCAACAAGGACGCCGTCGATCCCGACACGGTGCTGATCATCCAGTTGACCCAGACCGGTCAGATCCGGCTCATCGCCCCGGAGGGGTCGGTTCCCTCGGTGGTCCTGCTGTCGGCCGAGGAGATCGAGGAGAAGATCCCCCTGGGCGCCGGCTTCGATCCCGCCGCCCAGCCGATCCCCTGGACCGATTTCGGACGCCTGCTGCGGGCCCGGGGCAAGGAGAAGCTCCTCCACCTGCTGGCCGACGAGTCCTTCATCATCGGCATCGGTCCCATCTACGCCGATGAGATCCTCCACGCCGCCCTGCTGCGCTACGACCGCACGGCGGAGAGTCTCACCATCCAGGAGATCCGCCGTCTGTACCGGGCGGTGGTCGAGACCGTGCACGCCGCCATCAAGCACCGGGGCACCACCCTGCCCGAGGTCGACTACGTGGACGTGTTCGGCAAGCCCGGCAACTACGGCCAGTACATCGAGGTCTACGGTCGGGTCGGCCAGAGGGGCAAGAGCGGGCGGGGCGACGTCCGCAAGCTGAGGGTGAACGCCCGGGCCCACTACTTCTGCGACTACCAGGTCTGAGCCCCGGGGGTTGCCATGTTCCTGAAGTCCCTCACCATGAAGGGATTCAAGAGCTTCGCCGACACCACCGGGTTGGACTTCGAGCCCGGGGTCACCGTGGTGGTGGGGCCCAACGGCTCGGGCAAGTCCAACGTGGTGGACGCCATCGCCTGGGTGCTGGGGGCTCAGGGTCCCCGGACCGTGCGCTCCCAGAAGATGGAGGACGTGGTGTTCGCCGGGACCGCCAAGAGGGCGGCCCTGGGTCGGGCCGAGGTCTCCCTGGTGCTGGACAACTCCAGCGGTCTGCTGCCGGTGGAGTTCACCGAGGTCACCATCAGCCGCACCCTGTTCCGCAACGGTGACAGCGAGTACTCCCTCAACGGGGTGGCCTGCCGCCTGCTGGACATCCAGGAGCTGCTGTCCGACGCCGGGGTGGGGCGTCAGCAGCACATCATCATCGCCCAGGGGCAGATCGACCAGGTCCTCAACGCCCGCCCCGAGGACCGTCGGTCGATCATCGAGGAGGCGGCGGGGATCCTGAAGTTCCGTCGCCGCAAGGAGAGGGCCGAACGGCGCCTGACGGCCACCGAACGCAACGTCGAGCGCCTGGAGGACCTGCAGCGGGAGATCCGCCGCCAACTGCGACCCCTGGAGCGTCAGGCCGACGCCGCCCGCCGCCACGAGTCGGTGGTGGCCGAGCTGAGGGCCCTGCAGCTCCACCTGGCCGGGCGGGAGCTGGCCGGGCTGCGCACCCGGCTGCGGGAGGTCCACGTCCGCCGGACCGAGCTCAACGGTGAGGAGGCCGGGGTCCGTTCCGAACTGGCATCGGTGGAGGCGGCGGTGATGGCCTCGGAGGCCCGTCTGGCGGCGGCGGGCGACGACCTGGGTGACACCCTCCCCCGCTATGAGTCCCTGGCCCAGCGCTGCCGGGGTCTGGCCGCACTGCTGGCCGAACGCCGCCGGTCCCTGGAGAGGGACCGCGGTTCCCTCCTGGCCGAGGACGTGGTGGCGGCCATGGAGGCCGAGTCCGCCGAGCTGGACACCAAGTTGGCCGAGGTGGCGGCCGCCGCCGCCGCCCTGGCCCCCGAGGTCGAGTCCCTGGCCCGCACCGAGGCCACCCTCGAGGCCGAGATGGCCGCCTTCGAGGGGGAGGATTCGCCGCCACGCCCCTCCGATCCGACGGCCCCCTCGGCGGCCGAGGTCCGGGGGGAGCTCAACGCCCTGGTCAAGACCCTCGACCGCACCGCGTCGGAGAGGGAACGCACCACCGCCCGTCTGGAGTCCCTGGCCCGCCAGGGGGTGGACCAGGAGGAGCGGGCCCGTTCGCTGCGGGAGCGCCTGGAGTCCCTGGCCGCCACCGAGGAGCCCCTGGTGGCCCGGGTGGACGCGGCCCGGACGGGGACCGCGGAAGCGGTGGAGGCCCTGGAGCGGGCCGTGGAGGCCGTGCGCCGGGCCGAGTCCGAGCAGGCCCGCTGGCGGGCC
>JALSTE010000801.1 GCA_026983855.1 Acidimicrobiia bacterium | reverse complement strand
CTCCGGTGGCGACCCCCGCCGACCCGGTCTTCCCACCCTCTCCGGTGGCGACCCCCGCCGACCCGGTCTTCCCACCCTCTTTGGTGGCGACCCCCGCCGACCCGGTCTTCCCACCCTCTCCGGTGGCGACCCCCGCCGGGGCCCGGTGGGCGGGGGACGGCTCCCGGTCACCGATCAGACTCCGTTCGAGGCGGCTACGACCCTGCCGGACCGCGAACTCCCCGATCATGCGGGCCGCGGGCCGCTGGCGCTTCAAGGTGTCCCGACCCACCCGGGCGAATTCGGGCAGGTGTTCCCAGAACTCGATCGTCGCCCCCAACGGGGCGAAGAACACCAGGTCCAGGAGGGCCTCGACGGGAGACCTGTCTTTCGATGGATCGTTGTCGGTCACCTCTCCAGAATGGCCGAAGCGACGCCCCACGGCTAGCCGCCCAGATCTCCCACCCTCAGACGGTCGGTACGGATCTCCGCCGAGAGCCGCCCCTGTTCTCCCTCACCCATGTCGACGTGTCGGAACGCCCGGGCCACCAGGGTGTGCCCGGCCACGTCCTCGATCCGGCGGTACATCTGCTGGACGATCCGGCGATAGGCGGGGTGTCCGGCCGGTGAGGACCGGAGTTCGATCATGTGCAGGGCCGAGCGGGCGTTCAGCTTCATCGAGTACCTCACCCGGAAGGCCATGGCCACGGCGTAGGGGGCCTGACGGGGAAAGTCGTTCCGAAGATCCTCGTGAAGGGCGGCGGAGCGGTCCATCGCCCGGTCATAGAGCTCCTCCCCTCCGGCCGCGGCCACCGCCTCGGGCCGAACGTAGCCGTGGTGCGGGGACAGATCCTGCCACTGGAGGGTGAGCATCCGATGCCGCTGCAGGTCCCGGAAGGCGCCGTAGTCGGAGAGGATGTCGAAGCCGTAGGAGGGCACCTCCAGGGCCCGGCCCGGCCGATGGCGTCGGTTGACCCTCTCCCCCACGTAGGTGTCGGTCAGACGCAACCGGTCCTCCGCCGACAGGGCCCGAACCCGATCCAGAATCTGGCGCTCGGGCAGGTCCGAGTGGGGATAGAGCATGGCCGCCAACATCTTGTCCTCGGCCTCGGGGTCCCAGTCCACGAGGTCCACGTCGTCGACCTCGGCCGGGGTGGTGTCGGCCAGGAGTTCCGCCGCCAACTCCTCCACCGCCGACCTGGTGTCGGCCAGGTACCGGGACCACGCCACACCGCGGTTCTCGACGTCCACCCGTCGCAGGAAGGACGGGATGACCTTGCGCAACTCGTGGAGCATCATGGCCGCGTAGCTACGGGCCTCCGGAAGCGGATGGGCCCTCATCCGCAGCAGAAGGGCCTCATAGGCCTGCCCGGTTCCGTATATCCCGACATTGGACAGTGAGGCCGCCGGGAGCATCCCCCTCACCACGTCGAAGCTACGGGCCCTGATGGTCTGGCGGTAGGCGATGTCGCTCACTCCCTCACCCCTGGGGGTCAGACGGGAGAAGTGCTTCTGCACCATGGGCAGCAGGGTGGCGTAGGAGTCGAATATGCGGTCCAGGTCCCCCACGTAGCGGGTTCCCAGTTCCGACGCCAGGATCTCGGGATCCCGGTAGTAGCGGTAACGCCCACCGAGCCGGCGGTCGTAGGCCAGGTAACGCGTCGACTGCTCGAGGTAGGACATCAGACGGCCCCACTCGAGGATCTTGGTGAGGAGGTTCGAGGCCTGCTCACAGGCCAGGTGGACCCCGCCCAGTTGGGCCACGGAGTCGTCCCCGTACTCGTAGAAGACCTTGCGGTAGAGCTCCTCGGCCCGGGCCAGGCCCATGGTAGCGTCGATCGAGGTGTCCCCCTCGACGTCGAGTTCCCCCACGAACTCCTCCAGGAAGAGCCGCCGCAGGCTCAGGTGGGTTCGCGAGTAGCGGGCGAACAGGGCCCCCTTGACGACCTCGGGGAGGTTCACCAGGGCGAAGACCGGAAGGTCCAGGTTGGTGAAGTAACGGCGGAGGATCTCCTCCTCTTCGGGGGTGAAACTCTCAGCCGTGTACTGGCTCACTTACCGACCTCGGGGAAGGGGAATCGGGAGTCGTCGCCGTCCACCGCGTGGTTCCGGTCGGCGACACTCCGGCGATGGTAGGACGCCGGATGGACCCGGTGGCGCATACCCACCCGGCGGCGGGGGTCACACCGCCACGGTCAGGGCGTCGGGCCAGACCCGGACCTCGATGGTGCGGGCCCTGGTGACCCTCACGCCGTCCAGCCAGATGCCCATCGGCCGGCCCAGATCCAGCTCATGGTGGGTCGAGGAACGCACCGCGATGTCCGGATGGGGAATGTGGTTGGCGGACGTCAACCGGCGCCTCGCCTGCCATTTCTGGCCGGGTGCTAGGTAGGCGTCGAACAGCTCGACCCGTCCATCGGAGGGGTGAGACCGGGGGGCGACGTCGAACCTCCCCATCCACTCGGCGTTCATGATGGCCACCACCCGGCCCCGGTAGAAGGGCAGGCGGGCCAGGAGGTGGGCCACGAATAACATGGGTGGACCCCCGTCGGCGATCACCTCCACGGCGTCAATCTCCATGAGGGTGACCTCACCGCCCCGCAGCCGCGTCTCGCCCCCGGCGGGGGCTCCCAGTGTCCGCCACACGTCGCCCCCCAGCAGGCCGACGGTGGGACCCGCCCCACCCGACCGGCGGGACTCCGAGAGGACCTCGGCCAGCTCGCGGTCCGACCCCACCACCGGCGAACCAGGGGGCAGGACACCCACCCGCCCCCAGTCCCGGGAACGGCCGATGTTCAAGATGCCCGACCCGCTCCGGCCCCGTCGCCGGAGACCTCGGGCCGTTCGGGGACCCTGGTGGCGGAGGAGACCAGCCCCCGGTCGAGCCTCTCGATGGATTCGCGGGCCGCCCGCCGGGTGGAGCGTTCTGAAGCGGCCGCCGCGATCTGGCGCAACAGGTCTATCAACTGTCGCATGTTGCGCACGAACTCACCCCCCGACAGGTGGCTCTCACCCATCACCACGTCGAGGCCGGCGCCCAGCACCCAACCATGAGCCTCGGGAACGAACCCGGACTCGGGGCGGGGGGTCGGTGGCAACCCCACCGGGGCCTCCCGACGGGCCAGCTCACCGGCGATGCGATCCAGCTCGTCGAACCGTTCGGCGACGACCCGGTTCGGGAACCACTCCTCCGTTGGCGGCGCCGAGCCCCGGGGCCGGTAGCTGATCATCGAGGCCACCGCGGCCAGGTCGGCCGGTCCGAGGTCGTCGAACACCCCTCGGGCCAGGGACTCGGCCACCCAGAGGTCGTTCTCGTGGAATATCCGGGCCAGGGCCCTTCCCCTGGGGGTCAGTTCCCAGTCCACCACGTAACCCATCTCGGTGAGGATCTCCAGGACGTGGTCGAGCATCCTCCCAAGTCCCTGCTCGGCCCTCCGGAGTCGGGCCTCCACCGAGTGCAGCTGGAGAGAGACCCGCTCGATCCGGGCCGCCAGGACCCGACGCCCCCGCTGGGACCCCCGGCCGCGGTCGGACGTACGGCCACCGGGACCGAGGCGGGGAAGATCCAGCCTGCGCAGGGCCCGGGCCGCCACCCGCTGGAAATCCCGGCGGGCGGGGCGGTAGGGACCGGGCAGCTCCAGTCGGGCGACCGGCGCCACCGGGGCGGCGAAGTCCCTCTCCGAGAGCTGCATCGTCTTCCCCCTCTCCGACACCACCCGCAACCTCACTCCCCGTCCCCGTCGCTGCGACACCGACAGCACCGCCAGGTAGCCGGTTCCCCGGCGTTCATCATCGATGATCACGTCTCCGGGTCGGAGTCGGCCCAGTGACCCGGCCACCTCGGGGTCCACCGGATTCCCCTCATCGGATTCGGCCCCGGCCGTGCTGGCCATCACGTCCGGGCCCAGCTCGCCGAACTGCCCCGTGTACTCCTCGGTCAGATGTTCCAGCTCGGTGGTCAGCCTCCGGGCCCGGCGGGCCAGGGACACGATGGTGCGGTCGGCCTGGAACTGGGCGAAGGAGCTCTCGATCAACTCCAGGGCACCCTCGCGGGTGGTGGTGGAGATCAGATTGGCGGCCATGTTGTAGGTGGGACGGAAGACCGAACGCAGCTCGAACTCCTTGTTCGCCGCCAGTTCGGCGATCTCGGCGAAGCTCACGTAGGGAGACCACATCGTGTAGGCGTAGCCGGTGGTGTCGATGCCCCTCCGCCCGGCCCGTCCGGTGAGCTGGGAGTACTCACCGGGGGTGAGCATGGCGTGGCCGTCCCCACGGAACCGGCTGAGTTGCTCGATGACCACGGACCGGGCCGGCATGTTGATTCCCAGGGCCAGGGTCTCCGTGGCGAACACCACCTTCAGCAGCCCGGCGGCGAAACAGGCCTCGACGAGCTCCTTGAACGGGGGGACCATTCCGGCGTGGTGGGCGGCCACCCCGGCCCGCAGCCCACGCAGCATCCGGTCGAAGCCGAGGAGCTCCAACTCCCTCGGGGCCAGACCGGCCGTGTGTCGCCGGGCCAGTTCGGTGACCCGGGCCCGCTCGTCCCCCCCGAGAAGGTCCAGCCCCGACCTCAGACACCTCTCCACCGCCTCCTGGCAGCCCTTGCGACTGAAGATGAAGTAGATGGCCGGCAACCGGTCACGGGACCGCAGATGGGCCACCACATCGGTCTGACGGGGACGCGAGACACGCCGTCGGCCACCCGGTCCCCCACCGTCGTGGCTGCGCAGCCACCCCACCGTTCGGGGATCGGGCCGATCGCCGGCGAGGGTCGCCAGGTCCACCACCCGCCGCCGGACCCGGTCGTTCACCATGAAGCGCTGTTCGAGGTTCACCGGACGGTGGGTCTCCACGACGCACCTGCACTCCCCGCGCACCTCGGAGATCCACGCCGCCAGCTCATCGGCGTTGGAGACCGTGGCCGACAGACCGACGAGGCTGACACCATCGGGGGCTCCGATGATCACCTCCTCCCACACCGGACCCCGGTAGGAGTCCTGGAGGAAGTGCACCTCGTCCAGGACGACCCAGCGGAGATCATCGAGGTCAGCGGAGCGGGAGTAGATCATGTTCCGCAGCACCTCGGTGGTCATCACCACCACCGGGGCGTCGTGACGGATCGAGTTGTCACCGGTCAGCAGGCCGACGTTCTCGCTCCCCAACCAGAGTTCCAGGTCGGTGAACTTCTGATTGGAGAGAGCCTTGATCGGGGTGGTGTAGAAGAGCCTCCGCCCCTCGGCCAGGCTCCGGGCCACCGCGTACTCGGCCACCACCGTCTTGCCCGCTCCGGTGGGGGCCGCGACCAGCACCGAGACACCGGCGTCGATGGCATCGAGGGACTCGACCTGGAAAGGGTCCAGTGGGAACTCGTACCGGGCCTCGAATCTCCTCCGCACCGGATCGGACGGGGTCACGACCCGCCGGTTCCACCCCGACGGAACAGTCGTCCCCGCCGGAAACCGGGCAGGCCGGCCCGGCGTCGGACCAGGAAGCGGCCTATGACGATGGCCGCCTCGTAGAAGATGTACAGCGGGATCGACAGGGCCCCCAGGGTGAAGGGGTCACCGGTGGGGGTGATGATGGCCGCCAGGGTGACGATCCCCACCGCGGCGTAGCGCCGACCGCGGGCCAGGGTGTCGGCGCTGACCACCCCGGCGAGTTGCAGGAAGATGAGCACGATCGGGAACTCGAAACCGATCCCGAAGCTGAGCATCAGGAAGGTGATGAGGCTGAAGTACTTCTCGGGGGTGAACAGGGGGCTGATGTTGGCCCCACCCACGCTGATGAAGAACTCCAGGGCCCGGGGGAAGGTCCAGAATCCGAGGGATACACCGGCCACGAACAGAACGATCCCCGAGATCACGAAGGGCAGGGTCCACCGCTTCTCCGACGGCTTGAGGGCCGGGTGTATGAACTGCCAGAGCTGCCACAGGATGACCGGCATGGCCAGGGCGATTCCCCCGGTGAACCCCACCCTCAGACGGGTGCGGAAACCCTCCAGGGGGTCGGTTATCACCAGGGAGCACGGTTCGGTGCGACCCAGGGAGTTCAGGGCGGTGCAGTACGGGTGCAGGAAGAAGTCCGACACCGGGCCCCACAGGGTGATGACCACGGCGGTGCCGATGGCCACGGCGATCATCGACTTGATCAGGCGGGAGCGGAACTCGTCTAGATGCTCCCAGAAGGTCATGGGGGCGCCGCTGGGCTCCTCGGTCGCGGGGACGGTCTCGGTCAACTGAAGGTGCCCTGGTCAGGTGGGGGCGGGGAGTCGTCGGCCCCGAACCCAGGACCTGCCCCGGTGGGGCGATTCCCTTCCCCCGGGGCCACCGCCCCCTGGTGTGGTTCGCCCCCCGCCGGGGGAACCCCGTCGCCGCCACCCACGGCCGCCGGGGAACCCGCACCATTCTCGCCGCCACCCACCGCCGCCGGGGAACCCGCACCATTCTCGGCGCCACCCACGAC
>JALSTE010000800.1 GCA_026983855.1 Acidimicrobiia bacterium | reverse complement strand
AGGGCTCCGACGACGCCGCCCTGTTCGAGGAGGTCGACCGCGAGGCCGAGCAGCGGGAGCTGGAGCGGGCCAAGGCCTGGCGGAGGCTCAAGTTCGACCACGGGTTCGGCTGGATCAGCGGACCGATCGAACTGGGGGGCCGGGGGCTGCCCCGCAGCTATGAGCGCATTTTCAACAACCTGGAGAGCCGCTACGACGTGCCCGCCACCGGGTTCTTCGGGATCGGGCTGGGAATGATCGCCCCCACCATCGCCACCCACGCCCAACCCGAGGTGGCGGCCGAACTGCTGCCGAAGATGTACCGGGGCGACATCGTGGCCTGTCAGCTCTTCAGCGAGCCGGGGGCGGGGTCCGATCTGGCCAGCCTCCAGATGAGGGCCGAACGCGACGGCGACGAGTGGGTCATCAACGGCCAGAAGGTGTGGACCTCGGGCGCCCACTACAGCGACATCGGGGAGGTCATCGCCCGCACCGACCCCGACCAGCCCAAGCACCGGGGACTGACCGGCTTCCTGGTGGACATGAGGTCCCCCGGGGTGGAGATCGTCCCCCTGCGCCAGATGACCGGCGGGGCCAACTTCAACGAGGTCTTCTTCACCGATGTCCGGGTGCCCGACCGCTGGCGCCTCGGTGACGTCAATCAGGGCTGGGCCGTGGCCCTCACCACCCTGATGAACGAGAGGGCCTCCATCGGCGGTGGTGGCGGCGGGGGCATGGGTGGGGGGTTCACCCGCCTGCTCGAGACCGCCCGCCACTTCGGGGTCGCCGACGATCCCCTCATCCGCCAGGAGCTGATGAGGATCTACACGTACAACAAGGTGCTGGCGTATTCGAACATGCGCACCATGGGGGCCCTGGCCGCCGGTCGCAACCCCGGGCCCGAGATGACCCTGGCCAAGCTGGGACTGACCCGCTCGATGAGGGCCACGTCCAACCTGATCGGGCGCATACTGGGCCCCCGGCTCACGGCCGACACCGGGGAGTGGGGCACCTACACCTGGTCCGGTTACGTGCTGGGTGAGCCGGCCATGCACATCGCCGGTGGTTCCGACGAGGTGCTGCGCAACATCGTGGGCGAGAGGGTGCTGGGACTGCCCAAGGAACCCGGTATCGACACCACCAGCCCCTTCCGGGAACTCAAGGTCGGCACCCAGAAGTAGAACCCAGGGCCACGGGGCTGGGCCCTACTCAGCCCCCGCCTCACCGCCGCTCCCGCTCTCGGCCATCTCCTCGAAATCGGGGGCGTGATGGGCCCCGATGGCGGTCTTGGCGGCGTTTTGGGCCAGGGTGTCCTGCAGGGCGGCGGCGGCCTTCTCGTTCTCCAGGATCTTGGTGAGGATGGCCTTACCGGCCCGATCGAAGCTCTCCCGGTTCTCGATGACGAACCGCTGGGACTCCCGGTAACCGTCCAGCAGGCCGTTGACCTCGGGGACCACGTAGCGGGCCACCATGTCCCAACTGCGCCGGGTGGCCTCCCGGTTGGCCCAGTCGTTCATGAACCCGATCACGGTGCCGAAACCCCCGGTGATGTCGACCATCCGACGGATGGCCGCCACCAGGTCGTCGGGGGTGCCGATCACGGTCACCGCTTCATCCCCCTCCGAGAGGGCCTCGACGGCCTCACCGGCACTGGCGAATTTCGTGGCCCCGGGGCGTTGGAGGGTCTCCACGTTGTACTCGTTGTGCCAGCGGAGCAGACCCTCGCCGGCCTCGGCCCGGGCCTGCTCCCGGGTCTCGGCCAGGTGCCAGTTCATTACGATGCGCCATTCGCGGCGGTCGACGGTGTTGCCGTGCTCGGCGGCGGAGTCCTCGGCGAAACCCCACTGCACCGGCAGGGACTGGATCCCCGCCGTGGACATCGAACCGATCGAGAGCACCCCGGTCCCGTGCTTCCCGGCCAGGGTCATGCCCGAGGGGCTGATCATGGAGGCCACGGCGAAGGGCATGTCCTCCTGGAGGGGCAGGAGCTGGAGCTTGGCGTCACGCAGGGTGAACCACTCACTGTCGTGACTGAAGCGCTCCTCGCCCCGCAGCAGGCGGCGGATCACCCCGATGGCCTCGTCCTGGCGATCCCTCTGGGTCATGGGGTCGATCCCCAGGGTGTGGGCGTCCGACGGCAGGGCCCCGGGCCCCGAACCGAAGATGGCCCGGCCCCCCGACATGTGATCCAACTGCACCATGCGCTGGGCCACCAGGAAGGGGTGGTGATAGGGCAGGGACACCACGCCGGTCCCCAGGCGGATGCGGTGGGTGCGCTGGGCGGCGGCGGCCAGGAACATCTCGGGGGAGGCGATTACCTCCCAACCGGTGGAGTGGTGCTCCCCGCACCAGAACTCATCGAATCCCAGGCGGTCCAGCTCGGCCACCAGGTCCAGGTCGCTCCGCAACTGCAGCATCGGGTGCTCCCCGATGGGGTGATGGGGGGCGAGGAAGGCGCCGAACTTCAGTCTTGACATACCCGCAGGCTAGCGAGGGAACAATGACCGCCGTTAGTCGGGACCGACCGTGGTCCGCTCAGTCGGGAATGACCAGGCCCTCCAGACCCGGCTCCTCCGGTGGATAGGCCAGGTCCAGTCCCTCGAGGGTGTCGACGATGATCTCGGCCACCGCCAGCTTGCGGTACCAGCGGCGGTCCGAGGGGATCACGTACCACGGGGCGTCATCGGTGGAGGTCCTGGAGATGGCGTCCTCGTAGGCCCTCATGTAGTCGTCCCACTTCTCGCGGGTGGCCAGGTCGCCGATGGAGAACTTCCACCTCTTGTCGGGGATCTCCAGACGCTCCTCCAGCCTCTTCTTCTGCTCCTTCTTGGAGATGTGGAGATAGAACTTCAGGATCGTCGTGCCCTCGTCGGCCAGCATCCGCTCGAACTCCCGGATGTGACGGTAGCGGTGCCGCCACCGCTTCTCCGGGGCGAACCCCTCGACCCTCACCACCAGCACGTCCTCGTAGTGGCTGCGGTTGAAGATGGCGATCTGACCCCGGGCCGGGGTGTGGGGGTGGACCCGCCACAGGTAGTCGTGGGCCAGTTCCTCGTGGCTGGGTTGGCGGAAGGGGGTGGCGTGAACCCCCATGGGATTCGTCTCGTTGAAGACGTCGCGGATGGTGCTGTCCTTGCCGGCGGTGTCCATGGCCTGGAGCACCACCAACAGCCGGTGACGGTCCTGGGCGAAGAGCTTCTCCTGCAGCACGGCCAGTCGGTCGCACAACTCGGTGAGGCGGGCCTTGCCCTCCTCCTTGGTGCCGCCGAAGGCCGAGTCGTCCTCCGTCGGGATCTTCCCGAGGTCCACGTCGTGACCCTCCCCGATTCGGTAGCGCTGGAAGGGGTTCCCCACTGCTTCTCCTGGGCGATCGATTTCGGTGTTCAGCCGACACTACGCGATGCGGCCCCACCCCTGGCCCCCGGTCGGCCCTCAACCCTCCAGCCGTCGCCCCCGTGACCGTGAGCGTCACCGTCGATGTCCCGAGCTTCATCCCTGGGATCGACCATCTCCCCCGTGACCGTGAGCGTCACCGTCGATGTCCCGAGCTTCATCCCTGGGATCGACCATCTCCCACGTGACCGTGAGCGTCACCGGAGGAGCGACGATGCAGGCGGTCGGCCAGGGCCCTGATGCCCTCGGCGTTCTCGAGGCGATCCACCCAGCGACGGGGAAGGGCCCCCTCGCCCAGGTAGGCCCCGGCCAGGGTGCCGGTCATGGCCCCGACGGTGTCGGCGTCGTAACCGCCGTTCACCGCCACCACGACCGCCCGCTCGGCGTCCTCGGGATGGGCCAGGAAGGCCCACAGGGCCGCGGGCAGGGACTCCAGTACGTAGGCCCCGTTGTAGGTGTGGGCGAAGGCCTCCTCGGGTCTCAGGCCCAACATGTCGGGGATCTCGGCCAGGCGCTCCACCAGCCGGATCCTCTCCGGTGGCCCGGGTTTGCGTTCCTCCCCTCCGGCGTTCTCCAGGCCCGCCACCACCGCCGTCAGCTCGGTGATGAATTCACCGGGGTCGAGGGAACCGGGCCGGGTGCGGGTCAGGCGGGCCACCGCATAGGCCTGGATGATTCCCGAGGCCACGGCCAGACGGTCGGCGTGGGTGACCACGGCGTTGCGGGCCGTCTCCCGTCTCAGGGCATCGAGGTCCCCGCCGAACGCCAGGCCCAACGGTGCCACCCTCATGGCCACCCCGTTGCCGGCCGACCCGATCCCCGACCTCCACCAGGGAGCGCCGTCCCGAAGGCGCACGATGGCGGTCCGGGTGGCCCGTCCGATACCCCTGATGGAGTCCAACCGTTCGGCCAGTGTCCGTCCGAACAGCTCGGGGTGGTCCTCGCCCCCACCCAGCAGGGCCTCGGCCGTCCACAGGGTGAGTTGGGTGTCGTCAGTGAAGGTCCCCACCGATCCCCGTCGATCGGGTTGGAGATCCCCGAGGAGGCCGAAGCGCCTCCGGATCGTGCTCGGAGTCCGACCCTCCGCCGGCCGACCCAGGGCGTCCCCACAGGCCCCGCCCAATAGCGCCCCCCGGTACCTCTGCAAACCGGGTGTCGAGGCCGCGGCCATGAAGGCCACCGCCGCCGATCCAGCCGATCCCGTTGGCAGGAGGCCTCGATCCGCCAGTTCCCGCTCGGCCGTCGTGTTCCCCATGTTCGCCGCCCGTTCATTCATCGGAGCCTCCCGGTTGCTGATCGTTTTTAGTGTCACTCTGACACTAATTCCGACCATGATTCTTGTCAAGTTGACAATTAGGGCTATCCTCGGGCCATGGACGACTACGACCCCCACGGCTTTCCGCCCTTCGCCGTCACCGTGGACATGGTGGTCTTCACCATCCGGCGGTCACGGCTGCAGATCGTGCTCATCCGTCGCGGGGCTGCCCCCTTCGAGGGGGCCTGGGCCCTGCCCGGTGGTTTCGTGCGGGTCGACGAGGACCTCGAGGACGCCGCCCGCCGGGAACTGGCCGAGGAGACCGGGATCACCACCGCTCCCTCATTTCTGACCCAGCTCCGGACCTACGGTTCCCCCGACCGTGATCCCCGTATGAGGGTCGTGTCCGTGGCCTGGTGGGCGATCATGCCGATCTCCACCCACCCCGTGGCCGGATCCGACGCCGCCTCCACCGAACTGATCGACGTGGACGACGTCACGGCCGGTCGGATCGAACTGGCCTTCGACCACCGCCTCATCGTGAGCGACGCCCTCGAGGCCCTCGGGGATCGGCTCGAGACCACCACCCTGGCCACCTCCTTTTGGACCGAGGAGTTCCGCATCAGTGATCTACGGCGCATCTACGAGACGGTGTGGGGCGTCGAGCTGGAACCCGGCAACTTCCAGCGCAAGGTGCGTCGGGTGCCGGGATGGCTTCAGCCCACCGGACGACGGGCCCCCACAACCGAGGGTGGCCGTCCGGCCGAACTGTTCCGGGCCGAGCCCGGCCTGCGGCCCCTCACCCCACCCCTGAGACGTCGACCCGGGCCCGATCCCCGCTGATCACCCGAACCCGCCGGGCGCACCCGCTCCGAGGCACACCTCCCCGGCGCCACGGAGAGCATGGACCCGGGATCGGCCCTCTCAGAACAGGGGGGTCCCGCACCCACGGTGGTACCGCCGGACCCCGTTCCACGGCAGGGAGTCCATGAACGACCAGCTCCGGCGGTGGATGGGACAGGGGCCGTATCCGACCAGGGCGGTGGTGTGCACCGGGGCCGGGTAGCCCTTGTTGCCGTCGAATCCGAAGTGCGGGTAGTGCTCGGCCTGGACGATCATCTCCCGGTCCCGGGTCACCTTGGCCAGTATCGACGCGGTGGCGATCGACAGACACACCGCGTCCCCACCGATGATCGTCCGGGTCTCGCACCCCTCGACGAAGTTCCAGCTTCCGTCGACCAGGGCCAGGTCGGGGACCACCCCGAGTCCGGCCAGGGCCCGGGAGGCGGCCAGGCGCTGGGCCGCCGACATTCCCAGCCCATCGCACTCCGAGGCACTGGCGTGTCCCACCGCCCACGCCTCCACCCAGTCCAGGATCCTCCCGTACAGGGCCTGCCGACGTTCTGGGGTCAGCATCTTGGAGTCCCGGATCCCGTTCACCCGCCCTACCTCGGGCAGCACCACCGCACCCACGGTCAGGGGCCCGGCCCACGATCCGCGTCCAACCTCGTCGAGTCCCACGACCACACGATGACCCTCGGCCCGGGCGGCCTTCTCCAGGGACAGACCGGGAGCACGGGAGCGGGGAACCACGGGCGCCCAACCTACCCCCATCTGTGCCCGTCCAACGGCTCCCACACAACCCCCCCGGATCTATGCCCGTCGAATGGTCGTCACACGACCACGGAACGGGCACAGATCCGGGATGGGGGGTGGGGATGATGGGGGGGACCGGCCTAGAACTTGACCTCGGAGCCCACGGTGCAGAGCCCGTAGATGTCGGTGGACACCGCTCCGGGACAGGCCACCGACGTGATGACCAGATTGGCCGAGTTGACCCCGTCGATGGT
>JALSTE010000799.1 GCA_026983855.1 Acidimicrobiia bacterium | reverse complement strand
GGAGATGACCCTCGCCGACCTGGTCGCCGACCCCGAGCCGATGCTCCGACTCCTCGATGTCCTCGGCGCCGCCCGGCTCGTGGTCGGGGTGTCCGGGGGTGGCGTTCCCCGCCGGGGTGGGCGGGCCGATGTGGTCGAGTTGGCGGCGGCGGACCGTGACACCCGTGATGAGCTGGAGCGGCACCTGAACCGGGCCGGTATCGCGGTGGAGGGTTGGGCCCACCTCGAAGTCGGCATCGGGCCCCGGGCCTCCGGCCGTTGCCGTCGTGGGCCCGGCGACCTGTTCGGTGGTCCCGGCGCCGCCTGAGGGGCTCGGGGGTCGGGTCCCCGCCGGAGCTCAGAGGGTCTTCAGCACCAGGGCGTCTCCCTGGCCCCCACCACCGCAGAGGGCGGCGGCCCCCACCCCTCCGCCCCGGCGGTGGAGTTCGTTGATGAGGGTCAGGGCCAGGCGGTTGCCCGACATGCCGATCGGATGGCCCAGGGCGATGGCGCCACCGTTGACGTTCACCACGTCGTGGGAGATCCCGAGTTCGGCCACCGAGGCCAGGGCGACGGCGGCGAAGGCCTCGTTTATCTCGAAGAGATCGACGTCCCCCACCCCGAGACCGGCCCGGCCCAGGGCGGCCAGGATGGCGTTGGAGGGCTGGGAGAGCAGGGAAGCGTTGTCGGGTCCGGCCACCTGCCCGTAGCCGAGGACCACGGCCCGGGGGGTGAGACCCAACTCGGCCGCCTTCTCCGCCGTGGTCATGATCACGGCCGAGGCGCCGTCGGAGAGCTGGGAGGCGTTTCCGGCGGTGATCGTTCCCCCGGGTTCGAACGCGGGGCGCAGGCGGGCCAGTGTCTCGGGGGTGGTACCGGGACGTACCCCCTCGTCCTCGCTGACGACGACGGGATCGCCCCTGCGCTGGGGCACCTCCACGGGCACGATCTCCTCGACGAACCGGCCGGCCTCGATGGCCCGGGCCGCCCTCTCGTGGGAGGTGGCCGAGAGTCGGTCCTGTTCCTCCCGGCCGATGGGCAGTTCCCCGGCGTAGTTCTCCGTGCCCAGGCCCATGGCACAGTTGTCGAAGGCGCACCACAGGCCGTCGTGCAGGAGGGAGTCGATGAGTTCACCGTGTCCGTATCCGTACCCGCGCCGGGCCTTGTCGAGCAGGAACGGGGTGTTGGACATCGACTCCATCCCCCCGGCCACCACCACGTCGGCCTCGCCGGACTGGAGCATCTGGTCAGCCAGGTAGATCGCGTTGAGCCCCGAGAGGCACACCTTGTTGATGGTCGTCGCCGGGACGTTCATGGCGATCCCGGCGTTGTGGGCTGCCTGGCGGGCGGTGATCTGCCCCTGGCCCGCCTGGACCACGTGGCCCATGTAGACGTAGTCGACCTGCTCGGGCCCGACCCCGGCCCGGGCCAGGGCCCCGGCGATGGCGAAACCACCCAACTGGGCGGCGGAGAAGGACACCAGTCCCCCGTTGAAACGTCCGATGGGGGTTCGGGCTCCCCCGAGGATTACCGAGCCGGCCATGTTGTCTCCTCCTGGCGTCGTCACGTCCCTGTGCTGCTGGGGCGACACTACCGGTCCCCCGTGTCGGAACGCAGATCCATGACCGATCGGGTCGGGAATTGAGTCATGGCAACCAGTCGTCGCTAACGTCGCCTCATGAAAGAGATCGCCGAGGCCATACTGGCGGGGGCCGGCTCCGAGGAGATCGGGGCTCTCCCCATCCCCGACTTCTACCGCGCCGCCTACGTGAAGCGCGACGAGATCGACATGTTCGAGGGGGTGGAGTCACGGGACAAGGATCCCCGGTTGTCCCTGCACGTGGGTGAGGTGGAGACACCCGAACTGGCGCCCGACGAGGTGTATCTGGCGGTCATGGCCAGCTCCATCAACTTCAACACCGTCTGGTCGTCGATCTTCGAGCCGATCCCGACCTTCGCGTTCCTGGATCGCCTGGGTCGGGAGAGTGTCTGGGGGGCACGACACGTCCGTGACCATCACGTGGTGGGATCCGACGCCTCCGGCGTGGTGGTGCGGGTCGGTTCGGCCGTGCGCAACTGGAAGCCGGGGGACCGGGTGACCGTGCACTGCAATTACGTGGACGACCAGGACCCCTTCGGGCACGACGACTCGATGATGTCGGGAAATCAGCGCATCTGGGGATTCGAGAGCAACTTCGGGGGCCTGGCGGACCTGGCCGTCGTCAAGGCCAACCAGCTCATGCCCAAGGCGGCCCATCTCACCTGGGAGGAGGCCGCCGTCAACACCCTGTGTGCGTCCACCTCCTACCGCATGCTGGTGGGCCAGAACGCCGCCCGCATGAAGCAGGGGGACATCGTCCTGATCTGGGGGGCCACCGGAGGTCTGGGGAGCTACGCCAGCCAACTGGTGTTGAACGGCGGGGGGATACCCGTGGGTGTGGTGAGTTCCCCCGACAAGGTCGACCTGCTGCACAGTCTCGGAGTCGAGTTCGTCATCGACCGCCGGGCGGCCGACTACCGCTTCTGGGCCGACGAGCACACCCAGGACGAGGGGGAGTGGCGCCGCTTCGGCCGTGACATCCGGGCCCTCACCGGGGCCGACCCCGACATCGTGTTCGAGCATCCGGGTCGCCAGACGATGGGGGCCTCGGTGTTCGTGGCCGCCAGGGGGGGAACCATCGTCACCTGTGCCGCCACCTCCGGCTACATGATCGAGTACGACAACCGGCACCTGTGGATGAAGCTGAAGAAGCTGATCGCCAGCCATTTCGCCAACTACAACGAGGCCTGGCAGATGAACCGGCTCCTGGAGCTGGGGGCCATCCAGCCGACGCTGTCGCAGACCTATGAGCTGTCCGAGGTGGGGGAGGCCGCCCACCAGGTCCACCGGAACCTCCACGAGGGAAAGCTCGGGATCCTCTGTCTGGCCCCCGGTGAGGGAACGGGCATCAGCGATCCCGCCCGGAGGGAGATGATCGGCGAGGATCGGATCACGCTGTTCCACCGCCACGCCGAATCGGTGCGGGCGGCCCGGGAGAGCGGAACCTGACTCTGGTCCACCCCCCTGTCCGTCCCGACCCATCCGTCGTCGGGGAACCCGGGAGAGTTCGAATGCTGCTGACCGAAATAGATCACGTCGCCATAGCGGTGAGAGACCTCGACGAAGCCGTCGACTACTACCGTCGGGCCTTCGGGGCCGAGGTGGATCATCGTGAGACCGTGGAGTCCGACGGGGTGGAGGAGGCCCTGATCCGGGTGGCCGATTCGTTCATCCAGCTCACCTCCGCCACCCGGCCCGATTCCCCCATAGCCCGATTCCTCGACCGGCGGGGTGAGGGACTCCACCATGTCGGGTACCGGGTCGCTGATTGTGGTGCGGCCCTGCGCTCCATGGTGGAGGCCGGGGCCACCCCGATAGACACCGAACCGCGCCCCGGATCGAGGGGAACGACCGTGGCCTTCGTCCACCCCAGGGGAAATCTGGGGGTCCTGGTGGAGCTGGTACAGGTCAACCCCTGACCCGACCCGCGGCGGTGTGAACCGGTTTCGGTTGGGCCGTGGTCGCTGGGTGCGGTAGGTTGACGAAATGTTGAATTCGGGGCTCCGAGTCGCGAGGGGCGCGGGTGGCTGAGACGGGACAGGTGTTGAACCCACGACAGCGTCGGGCCCAGCTTCTGGCCCGGACGTCGCCGATCGTGGTTCCCCTGGGGGCGGCCCTGCTGGCTCTGCTGATAGGTGCGATCACCCTGGTCGCCCTGGGCGTGAGCCCCATCGAGGGATACCGGGCGATGCTCAGTGGCGCCTTCGGGAGCCGGGACGCCCTGGCCCGTACCGCCCTCAAGGCCATGCCCCTGCTGTTGGTGGGATCGGGGATCTGCATCTCGTTCCGGGCCTCGGTGATCAACATCGGTGGTGAGGGGCAGATCGTCGCCGGGGCCATCCTGGCCACCATCCTGGCCCAGGCCCTGCCCGACCTCCCCTCGGTCCTACTGATCACCCTGGTACTGGTGGCCGGGGCCGTGGGTGGGGGTATATGGGGGGCGATCCCCGGATATCTCAAGGCCTACGCCCGGGTGAACGAGATTCTGTCGACGATCATGCTGAACATCGTCGCCGTCCAGATCATGAACTTCCTGCTCAAGGACGTGCTGATCGACCCGGCCGAGATCGAGCGCGGCACGCGCATCCCCCAGACCGAGCGTCTGTCCACCAACGCCGATCTGCCCCAGATCCCGGGACTGGGTCGAATCCACCTCGGTGTCCTCGTGGCCGTGGGAGTGGCGGTCCTGGCCTGGTTCCTCATGTGGCGGACCAGTTTCGGGTTCCGACTCCGGGCCGTGGGCCACAACCCCGACGCCAGCCGCTACGCCGGGATGCCGGTGAAGCGTTCAACGGTGTACGCCCTGACGCTCAGCGGGGCCATGGCCGGGGTGGCCGGGGCGGTGTTGGTGTTCGGGAGTGAGTCCCATCGCTTCGTCACCGACGGAAGTGCCGCCGGGTTCACCGGTTCGGCCGGGTTCAATGGAATCGTCGCCGCCCTCTTCGGGGGTCTGCACCCCCTGTGGACCATTCCCTCGGCCTTCCTGTTCGGGGGTCTGCTGGTGGGGGCCAACGCCATGCAGAGAGCGGTGCAGGTCCCCTCGGCCCTGATCATCGCCCTCAACGGCCTGATCGTGGTCTTCGTGGTGTCCAGCGACCGGGTACGGCAGCTCATCACCCGCCGGGCCCAACTCCTGGCCCCGGTGACCTCCGCCCGCGACGAGATCATGTTCGAACCCCCCGAGGGTGGGGAGGATCTGGAGGGATCGGTGGCCGGTGGCTGAATTCTTCACCATCTCCGTGCTCGTCGCCACCGTCGCCTCGGGGGTGCGGCTGGCGACCCCCTACCTCCTGGCGGGACTGGGCGAGACCCTGGGTCAGCGCAGTGGTGTGCTGAATCTCGGTGTCGAGGGCGTGATGCTGCTCGGGGGCTACGCCGCCTACTACCTGACGTTCCGCACGAACACCCCCCTGTGGGGGGTTCTGGCCGGTCTGATCGTCGGGGCCCTGATGGGAGTGGTCTACGCCTTCATCACCGTCACCCTGCGGGCCGAGCAGGGAATCAGCGGCATCGGCATCTTCCTCTTCGGACTGGGCTTCTCCGATCTGCTGTTCCAGAGGCAGGTCGGCACCCCCAGGACCATCAGGGGATTCGGTAACTGGAAGGTCCCGCTACTGGGTGACATCCCCAGGATCGGGGAGATGTTCTTCCAGCACAGCCTGTTGATCTACGTGGCGTTCATCCTGGTGCCCCTCATGGCCCTGCTCATAAACAAGACCAACTTCGGGCTGAAGGTGAGGGCGGTCGGGGAGACACCGGAGGCGGCGGACTCCCTGGGCGTCAGCGTGGCCCGGGTGCGCTACGCCACGATCATCATCGCCAACACCATGGCCGGACTGGCCGGAGCCGCCCTCACCATCAATCTCCACATCTTCCAGTCCAACATCACCAACGGTCAGGGTTTCATCGCCGTGGCCCTCGTCTACTTCGGGGCCTGGCGTCCCACCGGGGTGATGCTGGGATCGCTGCTGTTCGGACTGGTGTCGGCCACGGTGTTGCAGTGGCGGACCCTGGGAATCGTGAGCGGAGCGGTGTCCAGCCTCACGGCCATGGCCCCCGCGGTCATCACCATCCTGGCCCTGGTGGTAATCAGCCGGCGTGTCGGGGCCCCCACCGCCCTCACCCGTCCCTTCGAGCGAGGCCACTGACCGTGTCCGTCGCATCGCGCCCCAGCCCCTGCCGCCCCCTGGACCGGGCCGACACTACACCGGCCCCGGCCGCGGTTACCCTGCCCCGATCGATGCCCACCCCGGGCGTCACCGACGAATCGCCGCCCCCGAACCGGGGGGCCCGAGATGTACGGGAGGGACGACCGTTCCCCCGTTCGATAACAGGAGGAATCTTGTGAGAACCAAACGATTCGGGTGGCTGATGGCCATCCTGGCAGCCCTGGCGCTGCTGGCCGCTGCCTGTGGTGACTCCGGCAGCTCGGGCAGCTCCGACACCACCGCCTCCGGCGGTGACCAGGCCACCACGACCTCGGCGGCGACGACCGACAGCTCATCGGGCGGTGATCAGGCCACGTCCACCACCGAAGCCATGACCGACAACGGCGGTGATGCGATGGATGAGGTCTTCAGGGTGGCCATCGTGGCCCCCAGTGCCGCCAACGACCTGGCGTTCACCCAGAGCATCGTCGACGGTGTCAACGCCCTCAAGGACACCTACAACATCGAGGTGGACATCACCGACGGTACGTTCATCGTCGAGGACGCCGCCGCCGCCGTGCGTGGCTACGCCGAGGGTGGCTATGACCTGGTAATCGCCCACGGTTCCCAGTACGGCAGCTTCCTGCAGGATCTGGCCAAGGAGTTCCCCGACGTGTCCTTCGCCTGGGGGACCGCGGCGGACACCTTCGGGCTGGACAACGTCTTCGCCTACTCCGCCGCCTCCGATCAGG
>JALSTE010000798.1 GCA_026983855.1 Acidimicrobiia bacterium | reverse complement strand
GAACGGGCCCACCACCTGGCCCGGACCCAGCGGAGCGGGTTTTCCCACAGGCCCACCGAGGTGGCGGTGTTCGCCCACGGCCACTTCCTGCGGATCCTGGGAGCCCGCTGGATAGGTCTTCCCGCCGGGGCGGGACAGTTGCTGGCCCTCGACCCGGCCACCATCTGCGAGCTGGGTCACGAGCGGGAGACACCCGTCATCCGCCTCTGGAATCAGGGATGCCACCTCGACTCGATCGGTGGGGACAGCGGCCGGCGACGGCCCGCCGTGACCGAGCCACCGGGGGCGGCATCCCCCACCCATGGCTCCCCTCCCTGGCGTTCGAGCGGGGAGTCCCCGACGTGAGCACCCCGACCGTCAGGGTGCTCGCCGAAGCATCCGAGGCCGCCCGCCACTGCGCCGAGACCATCGCTGAGGTGATCGAGCGCCGGGTCGCCACCACCGGACGGGCGGCGGTGGCCTTCAGCGGGGGATCCAGCCCCAACGCGATGTTCGATCACCTGGCCGGTCTGGACCTGCCGTGGAGCCGGGTCCACGTGTTCCAGGTCGACGAACGCTTCGTTCCCCTGGGGATGGCGGACCGCAATCTGACCGAACTCCGCAACCGGCTGACGGGCCCGGCCCGGATCCCCCCCGACCACGTGCACCCCATGCCCGTGGACTCCGACTCCCCCCACCGGGCCCTGGCGACCTACGCGGCGGAGCTCATGGGTGTGTGCGGGAACCCCCCGGTACTGGATTGCGTACACCTGGGCCTCGGTGAGGACGGGCACACGGCCTCGCTCTTCCCCGGGGACCCGGCCCTGGAGGTCTCGGGCTCACCCCTGGCCGTGAGCGGGGTGCACCACGGTCATCGGCGCATGACGTTGACCTTCGAGGTCATCAACCGGTCCCGATCGCGGGTGTGGCTGGTCGTGGGCCCCGCCAAGGTCGACGCCCTCGACCGCCTGCTGTCGGGAGACCCCACCATCCCGGCCTCGTCGGTGGAACCCGAGCACTCCGTGATCTTCTGCGACCGGGCGGCCCGGCCACCCGGCCCTCCCCGGTCCCCACGGAACTGAACCCGACCGACCACCGGGGCCCGGCGGTCCGAACCGGGATCAGACCCGGTCGTGGGCCCGGCGGTAGAGGGCGATCAGGTTCTGGGTGGAACTGTCGTGGCCCGATCCCGGGGAGGAGCCCGAGGTCAGTTCGGGCACTATCGCCGTGGCCAACTGCTTTCCCAGTTCAACTCCCCATTGGTCGAAGGAGTCGACGTCCCAGATCACCCCCTGCACGAACACCTTGTGCTCGTACAACGCCACCAACTGACCCAGCACGTAGGGGGTGAGGCCGGGGGCCAGCAGGGTGCTGCTGGGTCGGTTCCCGGCGAAGGTCCGATGGGGAACCTGGTCCTCGGGGACCCCCGCCTCCCTCACCTCGTCGGCCGTCCGACCGAAGGCCAGGGCCTCGGTCTGGGCGAACAGGTTGGCCATCAGCAGGTCGTGGTGGCCCTCCATGTCGTGGACCGGGGCCAGGAACCCCAGGAAGTCGCACGGGACCAGGCGGGTGCCCTGGTGCAGGAGCTGGAAGAAGGCGTGCTGTCCATTGGTCCCGGGCTGCCCCCAGACCACCGGTCCGGTGTCGTAACCGACCGGTGATCCGTCGAGGCGCACCGACTTGCCGTTGCTCTCCATGTCCAACTGCTGGAGGTAGGCACTGAAACGGCTGAGATACCGGCTGTAGGGGAGTATGGCCTGGCTCTGGGCCCCGAAGAACTCGATGTACCAGATTCCGATCAGACCCATGATCACCGGCAGGTTGCGACGCGGCGGGGTCAGACGGAAGTGCTCGTCCATCGAGCGGAAACCGCTGAGCATCTCGCGGAACCGCTCGGAACCTATGGAGATCATGATGCTGAGGCCCACGGCGGAGTCCATCGAGTACCGGCCCCCCACCCAGTCCCAGAACTCGAACATGTTGTCGGTGTCGATGCCGAACTCGGCCACCCGGGAGGCGTGGGCCGATACGGCCACGAAGTGTCTCGCCACCGCCTCCTCCGACCCCAGGGCCTCCACCAGCCACGCCCGGGCGCTGCGGGCGTTGGTGAGGGTCTCGACGGTTCCGAAGGTCTTGGAGCAGATGATGAACAGGGTGGTCTCGGGGTCCAGGTCGGCGAGGGTCTCGGCCAGGTCATCCCCGTCCACGTTCGACACGAACCTCATGTCGAGGTCCCGTCGGGCGTATCCGGCCAGGGCGGTGCACGCCATCGCCGGTCCGAGGTCGGAGCCTCCTATGCCGATGTTGACCACCGTCTCGATGGCCCTGCCCGTGAATCCCCTCCACTCCCCCGACCTGATCCGGTCGGAGAACTCCGACATCCGATCGAGGACACCGTGCACGAGGGGAACCACGTTCACCCCGTCGACCTCGATCACCGCGTCGCGTGGGGCACGGAGAGCGACGTGCATGACGGCCCGGTCCTCGGTCACGTTGATGTGCTCACCGGAGAACATGGCCTCGATGCGCCCCGGTAGTCCCGCCACCTCGGCCAGGTCGAACAGAAGATCCATGGTCTCGACCGTGAGCCGGTGCTTGGAGTAGTCCAGGAACAGACCCTCGGCCTCTATCGAGAGTCTCGTCCCCCGCTCGGGATCAGAGGCGAACAGCTCCCTCAGGTGGGTGCCGGCGATCTCGTCGCGGTGGTCTCTGAGCGCCTGCCACTGGGGTGTGGTGGTGATGTCGGTCTGCACCCGATGATCGTCCCACGCCCGGCGACCCTCCGCGCGGAGGGGCCGATGCTCCACGGTCGGTGACTCCGCCTGGAACTACTGTCGGAGCCCGAGGGCCGCCGAGTGGCGCACCACAGACCAGCGAAGGAGTCGTCGATGATGCTCACCACCACGGTCACCGGATCCGATGGAGTGCCGATCCACGTGGTGGAGGGGGGCGATCCGGGGGGTCGGCCGATCCTGTTCATCCACGGATGGGCGCAGTGCCACCTCTCTTGGGTCCACCAGTTCAGCGGGGACTTGGCCCGGGACCACCGGCTCCTGGCCATGGACCTGCGCGGTCACGGTGGTTCGGGCCGGCCCGACACCGCCTCCGCCTACACCGGGCGTTCCGGATGGGCCGACGACGTGCACTCCGTGCTCACCACCCTCAGGGCCGAGGGGGCGGTGCTGGTGGGGTGGTCATACGGAGGGCTCGTCATATGTGACTACCTGGATCACCACGGGAGCTCCGCCATCTCGGCGGTGAACTTCGTCGGAGCCGCGGTCGGCACCGGGTTCGACCGCTTCAACTCGATGATCGGATCGGGGTTCATCCGCTACGCCATGGACTGCACCCACCCCGATCCGGAGGTGTCGGTTCCCGCCACCCGGGGCTTCCTGTCCGAGTGCACCCACGAGGCCATGGATCCCTCGGACTGGGACGCGGCCCTGGTGTACAACGGCATGGTGCCCGCCGCCGTCAAGGGCTGGCTGCTGCGGCGTCAGGTCGCCAACGACGAGCTTCTGGCCGGCCTCGAGGTTCCGGTTCTGGTGAGCCACGGCCTGGCCGACACGATCATCTCCCCCGCCTCGGCGGAGTACATCGACGAGGTCTGTCCCCCCGCCCGGGTCTCGTGGTACGAACACGTCGGGCACTGCCCGTTCCTGGAGTCACCGCAGCGATTCGACACCGAACTGGCCGAACTGGTCCGGACCGCCAGCGGACACTGAGCCGACCCCCGCGGCCAGGACCATCGGCAGACAGCGCGCGGGCCACAGCGGCACATCCCACCCGAGCTCCGAACTGGCCGAACTGGTCCGGACCGCAAACAACACCTGAGCCGACCACTGCCGCCGCAGCCACCGGGGGGACGACCAGGCACACCTCCGAACTGGTCCGGAGCGCCGAGATCCCCTCGACGGGCTACAGCGGGACCCGAGGCGGCCGACCGGTGAACTGGCGGTGATCAGCCGCGGTTCCGACGATCGCACCGGTCCGGCCGGTGCCAGGGGTGGCGAGCTATGACCTATTTCGAGTGGAGCGACAAGTACGACCTGCACGTCGACTCCATGAACAACGAGCACAAGATCCTGATCTCACTCATGAACCGACTACACCGTCAGAACGCTGAGGGGGCGTCCCGGGCCGAGATGGGGACGACCCTCGTGGAACTGGCCGACTTCACGGTGAAGCACTTCTCCGACGAGGAGAGGTTCATGGAGTCCATCGACTACCCGGGCCTCCACACCCACCGGTTGATCCACGAGGACCTCGTCTCCTCCCTGCTCGAGCACAAGGCGGCCTTCGATTCCGGAGGCGACCTGACCGAGGAGTTCTTCCAGTTCCTCAAGCTGTGGCTGTCGGCCCACATCAGGGGAATCGACATGAAGTACGCCCGTCACGCCAACAGCGTGGGCACCTGAGAAGGTGACCCGGCAACGGGCCGGGATCAGGAGCGTCCGGTCCAGCGGGCCTCGGTTCCCCGGGCCAGCCGGTCCAAATCGGGGCCGAGCCCCATTACGTCCAGGGCCCGGAGGGCAGTGTGGTCCACCATCTCGTCGATGGATCCGGGACGGGTGTAGAAGGCGGGTACGGGAGGGAAGATCACCGCCCCCGACTCCGCCGCCTGCGACATCAACCTCAGGTGTCCACGGTGGAGGGGTGTCTCCCTGACCATCAGCACCAGGGGCCGCCTCTCCTTGAGGGTGACGTCGGCGGCCCGGGTCAGTAGATCACCACCGAGGGAGTTGGCGATGGCGGCCAGACTGCGGATCGAGCAGGGGGCCACGATCATCCCCGCGGTGGGAAAGCTGCCGCTGGCGATGGCGGCCCCGATGTCCCTCACCGGGTGGACCACGTCGGCCAGGGACTCCACCTGAGAGGGGGTCATGTCGGTCTCCTGACCCAGGGTCACCCGGGCCGGTCCCGACATCACCAGGTGGGTCTCGATGTGATCCAAGCGGGACAGGATCTCCAGGATCCGGACTCCGAACACGACTCCGCTGGCCCCTGAGATCCCCACCACCAGGGGGGTCGGAGGCGGGACCGAACCGGGTCCGGATGAGATCACGAGAGCCGGTCCCCCGGCTGGGCGCCCGTGTAACGGGAGAGGTCCACGCTCTCGTAGTCGACCCGCGCCCCGTACTCCCGTCGCTCCCTCTTGTAGGTGGCGTCGATCCCCACCTTGGTGGCCACCCCCCTGATGTCACCCACCGGATCCATCTCGTGCCCCTGGGCGAAGGGCACCTCGAACACGTCGTCCCGCCAGTGCACCCGGTTGGTGACCGCCCAGTGGACGTCGGCGGGGTCGAAGATGTCGATGTCGCGGTCCACCACGATCACGTTGCGGATGTTTATGTGGGCGGTCATGGCCGCCATGGCCAGGTTCTTGGGCTGGCCGGGATTGTCCCGCTGGATTCTGATGAGGGCCAGGAAGCCGTTGCCGTAGGGGGGTATGTGAACCTCCGCCGTCGGTTCCACGTGGCGGATGAACCTCCGCAACAGGGGCTCGCGGGGCAGGACGTTGCCGATGTAGATGTGCTCGTACCAGCCGGGGATGATGGTCTGGAACACCGGTCGGTCACGGTGGTTGACGGCGGTGACCTCGAACGTCGGGCTCTGCCACAGCTCCCCGTAGTAGCCGTGGAACTCGGCCAGGGGACCCTCGCCCCTCCTCTCCCCCGGGTGCACCAATCCCTCTATGACGATCTCGGCCCGGGAGGGTATGTCGACGTCGACGGTGACCCCCCGGGTGACGGGCACCGCCTCGCCCCTGATGGCCCCGGCGATGGTGAGTTCGTCGGCCTCGGTCCTCACCCCGGCGGCGATCATGATCGCCGGATCCAGGCCGATCGCCACCGCCACCGGAAAGGGGGCCAGGGGATCGGGACGGCTCTCCATGAAGGTCCTGACGTGTCGCCACTCGTTGACGTTGAACCCGAACGACCGGGGCCCGGTCCTCACCATCCGGTTGTAGGAGAGGTTCCCGCGGCCGGTGACCGGGTCACGACTCACGATCACCCCGCCGGTGATGAACGCCCCGCCGTCACCCCGGGAGTGGACCGGGATCGGCAGGGTCTGGGCGTCGGCGGCTTCCCCGGTGGTGACGTTGTCCAGCCAATAGGCCTCGTCCCCCAGCCGGGGAGCGATCCCGCGGGAGGTGTCCAGGGCCGTCTCCATCCGGTCCACCACCTCGGCCGGTTCGCAGCCCAGGGCCAGGGCGGCCCGCCTCCGGTTGGCGACGCCCCCGGCGAACACCGGCCAGGGGGAGCCGGTGACGTTCTCGAACAGGGCCGCGCCCCCTCCCCGACGGGAGAGGGTGGCGGCCACGTCGGCCAGCTCGTGCTCGAGGGAGACCGGAACCACGATTCGGGCCAGTTCCCCGGCCTCCTCCAGTGCGTCCATGTAGCTGGGGAGATCGTGGATCTCGCTCATCGTCCCTCTTCCCGTGGGTGTTCCGCTCCCCGAGCGGTCGGCGATGCCTGACACTACCGGGCGGGCCCGGCGGGTCCCATCCGAACC
>JALSTE010000797.1 GCA_026983855.1 Acidimicrobiia bacterium | reverse complement strand
CGTATGAGGAAGGCGTCGCTGGAGCTCAGCGGATCGTGGATGACGACCCCGGCGGGGACGAACACCACCCAGCGCCGGGAGAGCCCGTGCAGGGCCCTCACCCCGACCCATGCCGCGGCCAGACCGATCACCACGATCACCCCTCCGACGACCGGTTGCCCGGCCGCCACCAGCAGGACTCCCACCACCGGTAGCAGCACCGCCGCCAGGGCGGCGGGTATGGCGGCCATCAGCAGGGGAACCGGAACCCTCAGGGGCAGCCGAACCTCATCGCCGTAGGCGGCCCCGGAGATGTGGGACGCGCCCACCTCGGGCGTCAGGGCCAGGGCGGCGGCCACGCTGATCCCGACCACGGCGGAGACGATCGCCGGGGTGGAGGGGTTGCCCGCCGCCAGGGCCGCGGCCACGGCCAGGGGGGCGGCGGCGGTGGCGCCGGTCCGGATCACCGTGAGCCCGACCGGATGGCGGAGCAGGGAGGCGATCAGGACGAGCGTCCACAGGGCCCAGGCCCCGATGGCGATGGTCCACGTGACGGGGGTGCTGCGGTTCCTCACCGTCTGATCCAGCAGCGGACCGGCGGTGAGGGGTTGGAGCAACCAGATGAGGGTGAACACGTGGGGGAGGGGATCGTGACGGATTCTCTGCCAGGGGCCGGGTCGTGGCGTCGGGGTGGCTGTCCGCGATGAGGAGGTCACCCCCAGATGCTCCCCCATGTGGGCCCCGGCTTCCAGCCCCTAATCTCCACGGTGTGAGTGACACACCACCCCAGGACGCGGAAACCACGCCCGAGGCGGCCGATCGGTCCCCGTCGGACCGGGAGGGGGCCCCACCGGCGGAGGCGGTGGCTCGGGCGGAGGAGCTGCGGAGGCGCCTGACCGAGTACAACATCGCCTACTTCGAAAGGGACCAGCCCCTCGTTCCCGACGCCGTGTACGACTCCCTGATGAGGGAACTCCAGGCCCTGGAGGCCAGGTACCCGTCCCTGGTGACCCCCGACTCACCCACCCAGCGGGCGGGGGCCCCCGCATCTCCGCTGTTCGCCCCCGTCGAGCACGCCATCCCGATGCTGTCCATAGACAACGTCACCGATCGGGAGGGCCTGATGGCCTGGCACGAGAGGGTGGCGAGGACCCTGGCCGAGGCCGGGGCGGGGGAGCCGGAATTCATCTGCGAACCGAAGTACGACGGCCTGGCGGTGTCGATCCGCTACGAGAAGGGCGTCTACGTTCAGGCCGCCACCCGTGGTGACGGACGGGTGGGTGAGGACGTCACCCCCAACGTGGCGACCATCGAGGTGATACCGGGTGTGCTCCGGCCTCCCCACCCCGACGTGCTGGAGGTCCGGGGCGAGGTCTACATGCCCATCTCGGAGTTCGAGTCGCTCAATGAACGCATGCTGGCCGAGGGCAAACCCACCTTTGCCAACCCCCGGAACACGGCGGCCGGATCCCTCCGTCAGAAGGATCCGGCGGTGACCGCCAGCCGTCACCTGTCGTTCTGGAGCTATCAGCTCGGGGAGACCGAGGGCGTCCCCACCTTCGCCACCGCACGCGAGACCTTCGACTACCTGGCCGAACGGGGGCTCCCCGTCAATCCGATCATCGAGGTCCACGACGACATCGAGGCCGCCCACCGGTACTGCCTGGACCGTCAGGAACACCGCTACGAACTCGACTACGACATCGACGGGGCGGTGGTGAAGGTGAACGGCCTGGCCCACCGGGCCCTGCTGGGGGCCACCTCCAAGGCCCCCCGCTGGGCCATCGCCTACAAATTCCCCCCCGAGGAGAAGACCACCCTCCTCAAGGACATCATGGTCTCGATCGGGAGGACGGGGAGGGCCACGCCGTTCGCGGTCCTCGAGCCGGTGAACGTGGGTGGTTCGACGGTCTCGATGGCCACCCTCCACAACGAGGATCAGGTCCGGCTCAAGGACGTCCGACCAGGTGACACGGTGATCGTGCGCAAGGCCGGAGACGTCATTCCCGAGGTGGTGGGACCGGTGCTGGAGCTGCGGCCCCCGGACTCCAGGCCGTGGAGCTTCCCCAGGAACTGTCCGTGCTGCGGAACCCCCCTGGTGCGCCACGAGGGTGACGCCAACACCTACTGCCCCAATCCGGCCTGCCCCTGCCGGGTGGAGCAGGGAATCGCCTACTTCGCCGGTCGATCGGCGATGGACATCGAGGGACTGGGCGAGGAGACCGTCCACCTGCTGGTCACGGAGGGTCTGGTCTCCGATCCGGCCGATCTGTACTCGCTGCGGGCCGAGGATCTGCTGGCCTTCAGGGGGTGGAAGGAAAAGTCGGTCAACTCGCTGCTGAGGGCCATAGACGAGTCCCGGAACCGGCCCCTGGCCCGGCTGCTCATAGGCCTGGGGATCGAGCACCTCGGTCCCACCGGGGCCGAGGCCCTGGCCCGTCGGTTCGGTTCCCTGGAGGCGATCATGGAGGCCTCGCCGGAGGAGATCGCGGCGGTGGAGGGCATTGGTCCGGTCATCGCCGAGTCGGTCGTCTCCTACTTCTCCGACCCCCACAACCGGGAGGTGGTCCACAAGCTGAAGGCGGCCGGGGTGAGGACCGACATCGTGGAGAACGCCGACCTTCCCCAGACCCTGGCGGGGAGGTCGGTGGTGGTCACCGGGACCCTGGAGAACTTCAGCCGGGAGGAGGCCGAGGCGGCCATCAAGGCCCGCGGGGGTCGCTCCCCGGGATCGGTCTCCAAACGGACCTTCGCCGTGGTCGTGGGGGAGAATCCCGGTGAGTCCAAGTTGTCCAAGGCCCGTGACCTCGGGGTCCCGATCCTCGACGAGGCCGGATTCGTGAGGCTCCTCGAGACCGGGGAATCGCCCGGGGACTGAGGGGCTTCGCCGTGTCTCACCGGTGGGTGGCGTGTACCCCTACCGACCAGTGGGCGGTTCGTGGGGTCCGGTGGCGGCAGGGATGGGCCCAACCCGGGTTCAGCCGGCGGTGAAGCACCAGTTGACGGTGGAGGTGTCGGTCGGATCCAACTGGTTGCGGATACGGGCCACCACGCAGACCCTCCCGGTGTTGAACTCCTCCACCGCCCGGCCTGGTCCCGGCTCGTAGAAGTAGCGACCGAGCTGGGTCACGGTGGCCCCTGAACCGCTGTCGGGTCTACCGGCCACGGGAACGATCTGGTCCATGGGTATCTCGATCCCGCCGACGTTCAGACCTGTGAGTTCCCAGTTTCGGGTGAGGTCTATGCCCACCGGGGTCTGGCGGGGCTCGAGGGCCCCCACCAGGGGAAACACCGACTCCACCTCCGGACCCAGCTCGGGCCCGCCGCCCGCGGTGTCGGCTCGGGTCACCCCCAGGTAGCCGAAGACCGCGGCCAGGACCAGGCCCCCCGAGATCAGGAGTCGTGGCAACCAGAGCCGGCGGAAGTCGCCGGATCCGGGTTCGGGGCCGGATTCCGATTCGGAGTTCGGGTGTCTGCTCACCCCGCCATCATCGCCGATGACGGCCCGGGAAACCCATCAACTCCCCACCGGGGCCGGTTCATCGCCGTCTCCGGTCGCGGTTCGTGGTGGTCGGTGAGGTTCTGGGGGAGGGTGGGCCCGGCCGTGGACGCCTGTCCGGAGCTGAGGGTCGGTCCGGGTGCGGCTGCCCCGGACCCCGAGCGCGGGGACGGTACTGTCGGCGGTGTGACCACCACTTGGGCCGACGGAGGAGTCGGACGGATCATCGAGGGCCGCTACCGCCTGGTCTCACTGGTGGGGGCCGGGGCCTCGGCCCGCGTCTACCTGGCCGACGACCTGCGCCTGAAGCGGCAGGTGGCGGTCAAGGTGCTGCACCCCGGCCTGGCCCGGGACCCCCTGTTCCTCCGTCGATTCGCCCAGGAGGCCCGTTCCGCCGCGGCCTTCAGCCATCCTCACCTGGTGGCGGTCTACGACTGGGGCGACGACGCCGACGGCCCCTACCTGGTCACGGAGTTCCTGGCCGGGGGGAGTCTCCGGTCCCTGCTGGCCACCGGAGCCCGCCTGACTGTGTCCCAGGCGGTGAAGGTGGGTATCGAGGCCGCCAGCGGACTGGCCGCCGCCCACCGGCGGGGAATGGTGCACCGGGACATCAAACCGGCGAACCTGCTGTTCGACCTCGGGGGAAGGCTCCGCGTCGGCGATTTCGGGCTGGTACGGGCCCTGAGCGAGGCGGCCCTCACCGAACCCGACGGGGTCGTTCTGGGGACGGTGCGCTACGCCGCCCCCGAGCGGGCCCTACCGGGAACGGGCGACGGTCGCACCGATGTCTACAGCCTGGTCCTGACCCTGGTGGAGTCCGTGACCGGGGAGGTCCCCGGGGCCCGGGGAGCGGGGCTCGACGTCCTGGCGACCCGTCAGATCCACGACGTTCCCGTGCCCGACGAATTCGGTCCGGCGGCGGGGATCCTGCGCCGGGCCGGGTCGGCCGATCCCGGGGAGCGTCCCACCGCCGAGGAGTTCACCCGGGGTCTGGAGGATGCGACGGAGCACCTGTCGCCTCCCGGACGCCTGCCCCTGGCGGGCACCGTGCCGGGCGGTCTGCCGGCCTTCGGTGAGGCCACCGCCACCCTGCCACCCGCCGGTGACCCTGTCGCCCCCGGGGGGGACGCCCCTGACGTGGTGGCATCCGGCAGTGGTGGCGAGATCGGCATATTCGACGTCGAGGCCCTCGAGGGCGACGACGCCGATCAGACCGGTCCGGGTCTGCTCGCCGATGACGATGGTGGTGAGCGCCGTGGTCGGGCGGAGCGTCGTCGGCGACGCCGTGAGCGGCGGGACCGGAGGTCACCACGACGGGGTCTGTGGTTGGCGGGGGTGGCCCTGGTGCTCATAGCGGCCGGGGTGGCCACCGCGGCCATGGTGTCGAGCGTCGAGCCCGAGGGGGTCCCCTCGGCGGTGGTGGAGGACTTCAGGGGCCGCCCGGTGGCCGAGGTGCGCTCCATAGCCGACCTCCACGGTTGGACCCTCGATGAGGACCCGGTCAGGTCCGACACCTTCGAGGCCGAGTCGGTGATCCGCCAGTCACCGGCACCGGGTACCGATCTCCCCGAGGACTCGATCATTTCCGTCGATGTGGTGTCCGGCCCCTACCTGGTCATGACCCCGTGGGTGGTCGGCTACCAGATCGACCGGGCCGAGGAGAGGCTGAACGCCCGTGGTTTCAAGGTGGCCAGCCGGGAGCCGGTCTTCGACGAGGTGATTCCGGCCGGGCAGGTCATGGTGATGACCGTCGACGGTGAACCCCTCGACGGAGGGCTGCTGCGGGAGCCGGGAGCCGAGGTGGAGCTGGTGTTCTCCGCCGGGCCGGTACCCCGCAACGTACCGACACTGGTGGGACTGACCCTCGAGGACGCCGCCGCCGCGGTGGCCACCGAGCAACTGACCCTGGTCGAGGCCCCCGACCGTCAGTTCTCCGAGACGGTGCCCGAGGGTTCGGTGATCACCCAGACGCCCGAGCCGGGAACCCAGGTGGATCGGGGCTCCGAGGTCCAGGTCGTGGTCTCCAAGGGTCCCGACCGACGAGCGGTTCCGAACGTGATCGGTATGTCGATCGAGGATGCCACCAGCGCCCTGGAGGCGGTGGGCCTGGTCCGCACCGGTGTCAGCGGTGGGGGCAACATCGTGGATTCGGTGAGTCCCCGGGTGGGTACCCTGCTCAAGCCGGGTGACGGGGTGGAGCTGTTCGCCCCGCGGTAGCCGCTGGTGAACCTGGGCCGCGGCGTCCGGGACCCCAGGACCCGATGGTGCCCCCACGCTGCCCGACCGAAGGCTGTCCCCGCCTGATTCGGGGGTGGGTTGACATGATGTGATTGAGGTCACAACGACCCCGTGCGGTGACCGTTCCACCGGTCACTGGCGGTACCGTGCGCGTCGATGCCGGACCGTGGAGAGCACAGGAGCAGGGACGGGCAACCCTCGAGATCGCTCAGGGTGGGATCCCCCGGTGTGCTGCCGGTGGCCTCGGTGCCCTGGCCGGTCCTGTTCCGTCGTCGGGTGGCCCGACGTCTGGAGAGCGCCGGCAACTATCACCGGTGGGTGCTCGGGGTGTCCCTGGCCGGAATGTTCTCCGTCGCCTTCACCATCACCATCCTGGCCGTGGCCATCCCCGACATCGCCGCCGAGTTCGGCTCGCCCGAGAGCATGGTCTCGTGGGTGATCACCGGCCCCATACTCACCTTCGCCCTGGTGGGGCCCTCGGTGGGTCGTCTGGGGGACATGCTGGGCCACCGACGGGTCTACCTGGTGTCGCTGTCCCTGGCCGGGCTGTTCGCGGTGTTCATCGCCCTGAGCTGGAACACCCCGAGCCTGATCGCCTTCCGCATACTCGGGGCGGCGGGAGGGGCGGCCACCGGGCCCTCGGCCATGGCCATGATCAACCGGGTCTACCCTCCCGAGAGGCGGGTCCAGGCCATGGGTTACTGGTCCCTGGTGATGGCCGGGGCGCCGGTGCTGGGAGTGGTGGTGGGGGGACCCATAGTGGACGCCTACAGCTGGCGTTGGATCTTCGTCTTCCA